>CAVKMC010000070.1:0-8709 GCA_963657285.1 Agathobacter sp. | reverse complement strand
CCTTCGATGGAGTATTTGAAAAGCTTCCAGAAGGACCACTTCGTCTCCCCGGCGCTGCGCTCCACATTTTCGTAGGAAATCCACTTCGTGTGAAAGCCCACCCAGCTGAAAATGCCCTTGGAGAAGCGGTTGTACTCGCCGTCAGAGAGGACCGCGTCCACCATCTGCCGGCTCATGAGACGGTAGTCCCTGGCGCCGTCCACGATTTCCGTATCCGAGAGGGAATTGATGAGCTTGTAAAAAAGGCGCGCAAAAAAAGAGCGGACCCGCGGCTCCCCCGCCCGCGTGCTCCTTCTGGTGGCGATGCAGTCATAGCCCTCCGGCCCATGCACCATGTCCCACATAGAAGGAAGCAGCGAGGGAGGATCCTGCAGATCCACATCCATCGTCACGACCCAATCACCTTTTGTCATTTGAAGGCCCGCATACAGCGCAGCCTCCTTCCCGAAGTTACGGGAGAATGCTATATAATGTGCTACCCCCCCCCCCGAAATTTTCTGCAGCTCACGCAAAATAGACAGGGTCCTATCGGAGCTCCCGTCATCTACGAAGCAGTATTCAATTTCCGCCGGAATCTCGGCCCGTACCTTTTCCATGGTTTCATAGAAAATAGGTAAAGCCGCTTCCTCATTGTAGCAGGGCACTACAATCGATAATGTTTCCATACTTAATCCTTAGTTCTTTACAGTAAAATAAAAAAGGTTCAGGGTTCAGGGTTCGAGGTTCAAGCAAACGCGCGCACCAGCTTCGTCATAGCAAGGAGCTGTGAGCTTGGAGCTCTGATGGTGTCACTTAGCATATTCAGCAATTGTGCAATCGGGGGCACACGCTTAGCAGCATCGTCACGATTATAATAAAGAAATTGCGCCTTGCTCCACCAAGCCTCCGCCAAGCATGCCTACTGACTCTAACAAAGCTCCAAGCTCCAAGCTCATGGCTCAAAGCTATGACGAGACAGGTACGCGGTCCTTGAACCTTGCAACTTGAACCTGCAACCTTTTAATACCCATTCACCTGGCTCACGACCCGGAAGTGTCCCACGTCGAAGGCTGCGCAGATGGCGTTGTAGAAGGGACCCATCAGCATGGTGCGGTAAATTTCCGATTTCACGATGAGCATGAGGCGACCGGTATCGTAGGTGATGCGGATGAGGCCGTTTTCGATGTATTTATCGAAATCCTTCTCCGACATAGAGGCCTTCAATTTCTCCAGCGCTTCCTTCACCGGGCCTTCTTTGTATTCCTCTCTTTCAGTCACCGGAATCCAGCGGATTTCATAAATCTTGCTGGTATAGCCCTTCGATTCGGCAGAATATCTTTTTCCTGCTTCCATTTCTTCCATAGTTAGCACCTGTCTTTCGTAAATATGTTATGTACCTAGTAATAAACATCCTGCACAATTATAACAGGTAAAGGGTTCAAGGTTCAAGGTTCAGGGTTCAAGGGAAGGTACGCCGCATCAATTCACATAGCGGCGTGAGTTTTGAAATATAGAAAATGTGAATCAATCTTTTCAAACTTGCGGCGCTTTTGTTTGTGCGCCGCACCTCCCCTTGAACCTAAATACTTGAACCTTGAACCTTTTATTACAGAATCCCCCGCTCCTGCAAGCTCACATAGATCCCGTCGCCTATAATCACGTGGTCCAGCACTTCCATATCCAGGAGCTGGGCGGCGGCGGCGAAGGTGCGGGTGAGGTCGATGTCCTCATCCGACGGCTCGGGGTAGCCGGAGGGATGGTTGTGCAAGAGGATGAGGCCGCTGGCTTTGTAGCGGATCGCCCATTTCATGGCCTCCTTGATGTCCACCGGCGCGGCGCTGAGGCTGCCGATGGATATTTCCTTGTAGCCCAGGAGCTTATTTTTCACATTGAGGAAACATACCAGGAAATGCTCCTGGGTCTCGTGGCGAAGCCTTTCCATGAAATAGTCCGCCACCCGGTCAGGCATGCTGAAGTCCGGCATCTTCGTTTTCTCGTATTTCGCAGCGAGCCTTCGCCCCAGCTCCACAGCGGCGCAAATGGTGACGGCTTTATCGGGGCCAATGCCATTGATGGTGGTGAGGTCCCGCCAATGAATATCGCTGAACCCATTGGCGCCGGCGATGCTTTCGATTTCATTCACCACGTCCTGCGCCAGCTCCATCACCGAGTGGCCTTGCCGACCGGTACGCAAAAGAATCGCCACCAGGTCTGTCAAAGTGACCTGGTCAGGCGATACTTGAAACCGTTCTCTCGGCTTGTCTTCACTTCGCATTTCTTTGATCAGCAAGGCAGCGCCTCCTTTTTAGAACTTTTTGTAGAGCCAGGCAGCGACCAAAATGCCCAGGATGCTGATGAAATTCGGCGCGAAACGGATGCCGAAGTGAATCTGCATGATGCCCAGATTCAGGGAAATCCGCTCGATGTCAAAGATTTCATAGGTATCCGTCAAAAATGGCATAAGCCCCACCAGATTCGCCCCACCAAGGAGCTGCCCCAAGATGCCACCGATCAAAGCGCCGGCGGCAAGAAAAAGCATGAAAGAAAAAAATCCTTTAGAAAATCGCATACATTGCTCTCCAATACAATCCATGCTATCAAGCCCTAGGTTTCATGCTAAGGGTTAGAACAGATTTGTTGCACTAGCCTTACGAGAGTAGCCCCTTGGAGAAGGGGCGCGCGATAGCGGAGGATAGAAGTGCCTCGCAAGAGGCACAACCAGCGAGAGGATAAGCTACAAACCTTTACGCAAATGGTAGCATGCTTATGGCTGGTGCTGATTATGCGCCTTACGGCGCATTTCTATCCGGCGCTATCGCGCGACCCTTCTCCAAGGGTCTACTCCCATAAGGTTAGAGTAACGATCTATGCTGACCCTTAGCATGAAACTCTTCGCTTCATAACATTGCCACTAAAATTCACTGCCCAATGCAATCTGTCCCGCCAGGCGGTCCACCAGGGCCTTCCCCACTTCGTCCTGGCTGCGGTATTGGTAAATCACCCGCCACACCACGTCATTTTGTGTGAAAATATATTCCTTCACCGTAAGCGGCGTCTGCCGTCCTTTGGCGGTTTCTGTGAAAGAGAAGGTGAGCTCGTGAGCCTTTACAGAGCCCAGGGTCGTTTCCTTGGCGTCAGACTTCACATTTTTCAGATTGGGATTGTTCTCCAAAATCCCTGCTGCCTGGGCCACCAAAGTTTCCTCGGTAAGCTCCGCGGTTTTCTTATTTCCTGTCACCAGGAGCTGCATATTTCCATTGTGCCCTTCCGCATGCACCACCGTGGCGCTTCGATCGCGCAGGTCCACCTGCTTGCCATCGGAAATCAGTTCGAAAGGCGTAGCCACCGTGATGGTCACGCCATCGCAGTGGATGCGATTCTTCCCGAAAACAAATTGATCCTCTATACTATGCCCGCATCCGGCAGACAGCGAAACCGCACCTGCCAAAGCGAGGGAAAGTAAACATTTCTTCCAAAGCTTCATATGATCATTCCTTTGTAGTAAGGGATATGGGATAAGGGATATGGCGCATTTTACCTGCTTCGTCATAGCTATGAGCTTGGAGCTTGGAGCTTGGAGCATGGAGCTTCTTTAGCGACAGTAGGCATGCTTGGCGGTCATATACCAGGTGCCTACAGCAAAGCTCTTAGAGAACTATCAAACGCGTCCTTATCCCCTGTCCCTTGTCCCTTTTTATTAAAATTTCTTCTATTATAGCATAGCAAAAAATATCGGGATGAAAAATTTGGTATAATTTAGAAAGAAACCACGTGACAATGGGATGATCGAAAGCCCTCTTCCCTGAAGAGGGTGCCCACAGGGCGGGGGATGCCTGCTTCTTCATAGCTAGGAGCTTGGAGCTCGGCTGGAGGCAGTAAGCATACCACGCGGTAGAGACGCGAAAAGTTTTGCCTTCTTTTCTGTAGCGTAGTTAAATGCCAAGTGACACTATCAGAGCTCCAAGCTCCAAGCTCAAAGCTCCTAGCTATGGCGAAGCAGTCAAACGGCTATATCCCTTATCCCTTTTAGCACTGAAAGGAAATCCTACTATGCCCCCAACCCTCATCGGCATCACTGCTGAATGGAATCCATTTCATAGAGGCCACGGCGCGATGATTCGCGAAATCCGGTCGCGCTATCCCGAGGCCTCCATCGTCGCCATCATGAGCGGCGCTTTTGTGCAGCGCGGCGAGCCGGCGCTTTTTGATAAATGGACCCGCGCCCGCTGGGCCATCGAAAGCGGCATCGACGCGGTTTTTGAATTCCCCGCGCTCTACGCCCTCCAAAGCGCCGATCACTTTTCCGCCTCAGCCGTGGATCTGCTCGCTGCCCTTGGCGTTTCTCACATCGCCTTCTCTACGGAATCTCTCACGAAGGAAGATCTCATGACCGCTGCTAATTGGGCGGCGTCCGATGCCTATGAAAAGGCCCTTCACCAATTCATAGAGGAAGGCGCCACCTACGGCGAAGCGGCGAAGCGGGCCATGGCCCTCTGCTCCTCCCGCCTTTCCGACGAGTCCACGCAGCCGAATAATCTTCTAGGCCTTCGCTACACCGAGCGGATTTGCCGAAGGGCATATCCCATAGAGATCCTTCCCATTCACCGGGACATGGAGCATAATATTTCCGCCTCCGCTGCGAGAGCGGAGCTTTTGAGAAATAAGGAAACCGACCTCCTTGCGCCGACTCATAGCGCAGAAGCGAGAGCCATGATGCAGGAGGGCCGCTACGCCGACCCCGCCCGCTACGAGGACGCTTGCCTCCTCAAAAGCCGCATGCTCTCTCTGGCAGCTCTTTCCGCCTCCGGCCTTTTCACCGAAGGTCTGGAGCACAAGTGGTACAAGGAAAGCGAAAGGGAAACCTACAGCGCCATGATTTCTGCTATCAAGAGCAAGCGCTATCTCTATAGCACTCTGAAACGCATTGGTGCGAAGCTTCTCCTCACGGAAAGCGCCCCCTCCCCCTTCCTCGCAACGCCTGCGCCCGCCTATGCCCGCCTCCTGGCGCTCCGCAAAGAGAAAAGCTATCTCCTGCGACATATCCCGCTCCCCATCATCACCAGCGTCGCCCGCGCCATGAAAGACCTCCCGCTGGATGCCAAAGCCATGCTCGCCATGGACCTCCACGCCCAGGACATCCAAAGCTGGTGCATGCATGCGCCGGACGCGCGGCAGGCAAGGAGGGATTTCTACATGTCGCCGGGGGTGTTTTAGTAGTCGGTGGTCGGTGGTCGGTGGTCGGGCCGCGTTTGCCTGCTTCCCCGCCAAGTCTTCTTCTCTGTTCCATCAAAAAAGAGCCGTGAAAGATGAACATTTCATCTTTCACGGCTCTTTTATCGTTAAATTAAATTTTCAGCAGGAAGTCAAATGGCCAATGTGAACCAGCAGGTAAGCGCGTACCGACTACCAACCACCGACTACCGACTACTAATCACCGACCACCGATTACCGACTACTATTCTACGATTACATGTCCGCCCTCTTCTTCCTTCGGGAAGATCAGGTTCAGCACCAGGGCCACGATGAAGACTACAGCCACGCAGTTTTCTGCGAAGACGCTACGGAAGAGATCCGGGAAGATATGGAAAATCTGCGGGGTCTGGGTGAAGCCGAGACCGATGGAGAGGGAGAGCGCTGCGATGCTCATATTTCTCTGAGAATAACCACATTCCCCCAGCATACGGACACCGGAAACGACGATAGAGCCAAACATCATAAGTGTGCAGCCGCCGAGGACGGCGTCAGGCAGCGATGCCAGGAGCACGCCAAGGCCCGGGATAAGGCCGGCGAGAATCATGATAGCCGCGCCGCAGCCGATGGCTTTGCGGTTCACCACCCTGGTCATAGCGATGAGGCCTACATTCTGGCTGAAGGAAGTGATCGGCATGCAGCCAAAGAGAGAGGACAAAGAGCTGATGAATCCGTCTACCGCAATGGCGCCGGAAACCTCGCGATTCTTTGGCGCGCGGCCAAAGCCCATGGTAGCAAGAGCGCTGGTGTCCCCCAAGGTTTCCGTGGCAGATACCAGGAAAATCAGGAAGAAGGAGAAAATCGCATCGCCGCGGAATTCCAGCTCCACCGGCATAAAGCCCGGCAGCGACAGGAGCGGCACTTCGGTCATGTGAGACAGATTTACCATGCCAAAGAAATAGGCAGCAATGTAGCCCACGAAAAGGCCAAAGAGCACGGAGAGCTGCTTATAGAAGGAGCGAGCCTTCAGATTCCACAAAAGGCAGGCCACCAAGGTGATGGAGCCGACGATGAGATAATTCTGATCGCCGAAGTTCGGATTTCCAAAACCGCCGCCAAAGGAATTGGCGCCGATAGGAAGAAGTGAAAAGCCGATGGCCGTCACCACAGAGGCAGAAACGATGGGCGGCACAAATTTCCGCCACCAAGACGCCCCGAGGCCCAGGATACCTTCAAGGATACCGCCTACCAGAGCGGCACCAAGGACAGCGCCGTAGCCGTATTTCGTACCGATGACGCAAGCCACGGAAACGAAGGTGAAGCTGATGCCCATGATGATGGGCAGGCCGCTACCGAAACGCCAAATCGGAAAAAGCTGGAGCATAGAGCCGATGCCGGCCACGATCATAGCAGACTGCACCAAGGCCGCCGACTCGGCCGGGTCCATCTTCACCGCACCGGCGACGATGAGGATCGGAGCGATATTAGCCACAAACATGGCCAGTACGTGCTGCAAGCCGAAGGGGACAGCTTTTCTGACGGAAATTTTTCCGTTTGGTTCAAAAATCGGATCCTTAGCCACGATTGCCTCCTTAGCGGAATGTAATGGTGCCGGTCTCGGCATCCATGGCCTCGATGATAGCCAAAGACTTCACATCCACGCCGGACGCGCGAAGCTCATCGCCGCCTCCCTGGAAGCCCTTCTCAATGCAAATGCCCACGCCTTCCACGATGCCGCCGGCCTGGTGTACCAGGTCGATGAGGCCCTGCACAGCGCAGCCATTGGCCAGGAAATCATCCATAATGAGCACGTGTTCCCCGGGATTCAAATATTTTTTCGAAGCCACCACGTGGTTTACTTTGTTATGGGTGAAGGATTTCACTTCCGTAGCAAATACATCCTTATCCATGTTGCTGCCGGCAGATTTCTTCGCGAAAAGGACAGGCACATCGAAATAGATAGCGGTCAAGCACGCGATACCGATGCCCGATGCTTCGATGGTCAGGATCTTGTCTACCTGACGGTCGCCGAATAATTTTTTAAACTCCTTGCCCAGCTCGCTGATAAAAGGCACATCGATCTGGTGATTCAAAAAGCTATCCACCTTCAAAACATTCCCCGGTTTGATGACCCCATCTTTCAAAATTTTCTTCTGAAGCAAGTTCAATTCGCCCACGATATCCTCCTTATAGGAAATATACAAACGCCTCTCCGGCCACTAAAAAATATTCTTTACATTCTATCATGGATGGGAAGTCGGTTCAATAGAATTTGGTAGTCGGTGGTCGGTAGCCGGTAATCGGTGAACGGTTAACGGTTAACGGACATGAGAAAGCATCAAAAAAGCCCGAAGCTATTCACTTCGAGCTTTTCATGATTTCCTTAGAACTTTACCTGGTCTGCCAGGAAAGGAAGCCGGGGGTCGGCATTGAGATTCAGTGGCGCGTAGTCGCCGACCTGGGCCATGTAGTAGCCGCGGCAACCGATCATGGCGCCATTGTCTGTGCAAAGGACGGCGTCCGGGCGGCACATGCGGATGCCGCGCTTTTCGCACTCTTTGGAGAGCGCTTCGCGCAGGCCGCTATTGGCTGCTACGCCGCCGGCCAGAGCGATGGTTTTAAGGCCCGTCACATCGAGGGCGCGCATGGCTTTCTCTACCAAGACGTCCACCACTGCCTTTTGGAAGGACGCAGCCACATCGTTCTGATTGATTTCTTCCTTCTTCATTTTGGCGGTGTTGAGATAGTTGATGACTGCCGATTTCAAACCGCTGAAGGAGAAATCGAAGGTATCCTCTTTGCCAAGGCCCATAGGGAAATGGATGGCATTTGGATTTCCTTCCTTCGCCAGCTTATCGATATGGGGACCGCCGGGATAGGGATAGCCCATGACGCGGGCGATCTTATCGAAGGCTTCGCCGGCTGCGTCGTCTCGAGTCTGTCCCAAGAGCTGGAAGGTATTGTAATCCTTCACGATAACGATCATGGTATGACCGCCGGAGACGACCAAGGAAAGAAATGGCGGCTCCAGGTCGGGATACTGCAGAAGGTTTGCAAAGATGTGGCCTTCCATGTGATTCACGGCGATGAGAGGCTTCCCCAGCGCCCAAGCGGCGGACTTGGCCGCCGCCACACCGACCAAAAGCGCGCCCACGAGCCCCGGCCCCTGGGTCACGGCGATGGCGTCCATATCCTGCCAGGTGCAGCCCGCTTCCTCCAGGGCTTCGATGGCCACCGGAAGCACGTCCTCGATGTGATGGCGGGATGCGATTTCCGGCACCACGCCACCGAATTTCTTATGAATCGGCACCTGCGTGGAAATCACGTCGGACAGGATATGCCGCCCATCCTCGATGACCGCGCAGGACGTCTCGTCGCAGCTCGATTCAAATGCTAATATTTTCATACTGACTCCTTGTATTTGATTTCATAGAACACACGATAGAGGCGATCATGCGGGGAAACCATAAGTGGAAATAGGTTTATAGGTTCAAGGTTCAGGGTTCAAGGGAAGGTACGCCGCATCAATTCATATAGCGG
>CAVKMC010000069.1:0-8717 GCA_963657285.1 Agathobacter sp. | reverse complement strand
GAAGATTCAAAAATCATAAGAATTTTTATTCATAGCTTCGTCAAGAAAATCCTTTAATAGCTCGCTATTCGCGGATTTCCTTTCCTCGCTTTGAATAAAAATTCAAGAATGATTTTTGAAAACGATTTAATCAGCGCTTCCCTAGCCGAGCTCCCAGCTCATAGCTCATAGCTCCTCGCTATGGGGAAGCAGGTATGCGCGTCCTGACTACCGGCCACCGACTGGCTTTATCTCATTTCTATTTAGAATTGCAATCTATTTGTTAAAATGATATAATTTGCATTAGATTTTCGGGGGGGGTAGCTATAATTCTTTAAGCTATCCTAAATTGGTTTTGGCGGAAAGCAGGGGGGCTTTCTGTTTCTCGAAATAAGGAGATAAAATTTTGAAATCGTTTAACGAGAGTGATGGAGAATTTTGCCTGCGCGTGGTGGGAGATAACGCGCTCTTGGTGGCGAAGCTGAATCTGGCCGATGAGCGGTATATCGTCCTTCACAAGGCGGACGGCTATAAGTTTATGGATGGGGAAGTGTCTCATCATTCCACCAGAGTCAAGCAGCTGGTAGAGGGGGAGTGGGTGTATCCCACCGAGGCGCAGCAGTATCTCCATGTGTACGATATAAATAGGCTCAGGAATTCTTTCTATGGCGGTGCCCATCATGAGACGAATTATTTCCGTGAGCTTTACTGCGGCGAGTATGTGCTCATGTCTATCGACATTTTTTCCGGGGTAGATTGTTCGCCGGAGAATGCCTGGGTTTTCCTGGTGATCAAAAAAGTGAATGCATCGCTGTCCAATAATTTTTATCGGGAAGCGGAGTATTACTACAGCCGCGAGCCATTGACAAAGCTTTGGAACCGCGGAAAATATGAAAAAGACATCGACCGTTTGTCCCTGATGGGAGATCATTCCATTGGCTGCCTCTATGTGGACGCGGTGGGACTACATGAGCTGAATAATCACTTGGGCCATAAGGCGGGAGACCAGATGCTTTGCGCCGTGGCGGATACACTGCGGAAATATTTCCCCGGCGATTTCATTTATCGCATTGGCGGCGATGAATTCGTGGTTCTTTGCTCCGATGCGTGCCCGGAAGG
This sequence comes from Agathobacter sp., assembly GCA_963657285.1. Taxonomy (GTDB): domain Bacteria; phylum Bacillota; class Negativicutes; order Veillonellales; family Dialisteraceae; genus Dialister. The sequence continues at coordinate 7,619 of CAVKMC010000069.1, read as the reverse complement.
AGCGCATATCGAGAAATCAGTGGCGGCCATGAAGGAAGAGCTTCGCGCCATGGATTATGAAATCTCCGCCGGCTGGGCGCAGGCGAAAGCAGGCGAAGGACTCCGCACCGCGATCCTCGCGGCAGAGGATGCCATGCGAGAGGACAAGGCTACCTATTATAAAGGCGATGGTAAAGAGCGACAAAGCCGCATGATGAATGAGAAGCTGGAAAATATGCTGCTGGCCAAACAGGATGCTAGCGAATTTTTGAGCATCATTTCCCATCGCTTCAAGGGCGTCTACATCGTGGATATGAAGACTGACCGCTGCCGCTACATTTATATCCCGCCGTATTTCCAGGAAATTTTGGAAAGGCGGCAAAATGCGTACCTGCCATCGATTCGAGAATACACCGAAAGCTTGGTGCGGCCGGAGCATTTCGCTGCCTTTAGAAAAATTTGCGACTACGAATATATCAAAAGAGAGCTCGCCGAAGGCCGGCCGATCCGGATGACTTACCAGAAGAAAAATGATGACTGGGTCCGCCTGTCCATCTTCCCTTGCCACCAGGAAGGGAAATCATTGCACAACACCATCTGGATCTTTTCGGATATGAAAAAATAAAAATTGAGTCAGGGAGCCGGGAATTCTTCTCGGCTCTTTTTGTGTGGAGTGAGTGATTAGTGATCAGTAATTAGTGATCAGGACGCGCTTACCGCCGGGCGTCTCATCTCTATGTATGCCATAGCGGCGAATGTGCCTGACTACGGACCACTGATCGCTGACTACCAAACCGATAGCGGAAAGCATGCTGCGTGACGAAGCAGACAAATGCGTCCCAATCACTGATTACTGATCACTGATCGCTTTATATTTTTTTTGCGCCTCACCCGCCTGCATGTTACAATAAAGTGTAAGTTTCGCGGGAATGTCATTTCGATATTTCCAAAGTAGCAGGAGGCTTGTATGGGTGATTTCCTTCCTCATGTATATGGACAGGAAAAAGTGAAGAGAGAATGGAAGCGGCTCATAGAGGAGAACCGTCTGCCTCACACGCTGATTTTGTATGGCGATGAGGGGTTGGGAAAGACTACGGCCGCTTTTGATTTGGCCGGCGTCTTGACCGGGAAGATGGAGAAGCTCTGGGAGGCTGTGTCCTCTTGGGACGAGGCGGCGCTGAAGAAGGAGCCGGTGCTCACCTTGGCGGACAGCCAGGTGTGGTACCTTCGTCCTATGGGTCTGGAGCTGAAGATCGAGCAGTTTCGCATTTTCCTCGAGGCCATGGCGTCCTTCGATGAGAAGCCCCATGTGTGCATCATCGATGAGGCGCAGACCATGATGGATCCGGTGGCCAATTCCCTCTTGAAGACCTTGGAGGAGCCGGAGGGAAATATTCATTTCATCCTGATCACCCATGATCTCCATGCCCTCCTTCCCACCATTATTTCCCGAGGCGAAAGGTTCTCCTTCTTCCCTTTGCAGGAGTCCGATTTCATGGCGCTCATGGCGTCGGATCCGAAGAAATATCATTTCTCCATCCGCATGGATGCCAGTCTAGCGTACCAGCTCTCTGAGGGAAATCCCGGCATCACCTTGGAGGTGTGCGACGAGAAGGGGGAGGCCCAGCCGGAAGGAGCCATGAATTTCTGGGAGACCGTGACAAATGACCCCATGCCCTTTGCATCGCTGGCACTGCGTGACTTGGGGGAGCGGAAGGATTTCTTGCGTCTCCTTCGATGGATCCGCCTGGTGGGCAGAGACATCATGGTCATCGCCGAGACGGGGGACACGCGCCTTGCCCGCTGCGCCTCCGTGGCAGAGAGGGAGCGGGAGATTTCCTCCTCCTGGGGAAATGGCCGCGGCGAGAAGGCCATGGACATACTAAAGGATGCGGAGGCAGGCGTGTCCCGCTATATCAATATAAAAAATGTATGGGACTACATTCTCATCAGTTTAGAGCATATACAGAAAGGCGGCAGGTATGGATCAGATCGTAGGCGTCCGTTTTAAGCCGGCAGGTAAGATATATTATTTCGAGTCCAATGGATTGGATATTCATGTAGACGACGGGGTCATCGTAGAGACCTCTCGCGGCCTGGAGTATGGCTACGTGGTGCTCATGCCCGACCATGTGGAGCCGGACGAAGAGAATCCCATGAAGCCGGTGATCCGTAAGGCCACCATCAAGGATATGGCTCAGCTGGAGCGGAACAAGGAAAGAGAAGCATCGGCTTTTGATATTTGTCTCAAGAAGATTGAGAAATTTAACTGCCCCATGAAGCTTCTCCGGGCAGAGTACACCTTTGATAGAAATAAAATTGTATTCTTCTTCACCTCCGAAGGCCGCGTGGATTTCCGCGAATTGGTGAAGGAATTGGCAGCGGTTTTCCACACCCGCATCGAGCTGCGTCAGGTAGGTGTCCGCGACGAGGCGAAGCAGGTCTCCGGCATCGGCTCCTGTGGTCGTCCTCTCTGCTGCGCTACGTTTCTGGGAGATTTCGCTCCGGTTTCCATCAAAATGGCAAAGAACCAGGGCTTGTCTCTGAATCCCACGAAGATTTCCGGCGTTTGTGGCCGTCTCATGTGTTGCCTGCGCTATGAAAATGACCAGTATACCGGGGACAATAGCCGCCGCAAGAAATGCTGTGCTATGCAGGCCAATAAGGGCAAGAATTTCCGCGTAGGCATGAAGGTCATCACCGATGAAGGCAGTGGCCAGGTGCTTTATGTGAATAGCCAGAAGCATACCGTAAAAGTACAGCTGGAAGGGCAGAAGACGAAGATTCTCCCCTGGGACAGCGTAGAACAGGAAGAAAATGACTGATTGGAAATTGAATGAAGGAGAGCGGCTAGACGACCTGGTGCGGGATGGAATGAAGCTCATCCAGCGACCCGACCAATTTTGCTTCTCTGTGGACTCCGTCCTTTTGGCGCACTACGTGGCGCCGAAGGCGAAGGATCGGATCGCCGACCTGGGGACCGGCACCGGCGTCATCGCCCTCCTGGTATCCGCTCTGGGCGGGAAGGACATCACCGCCTTCGAGGTGAATCCCGTCATGGCGGATCTTGCGCGGCGCAATGTAGCGGGCAATGGGAAGGCAGATGTCATCGACGTCATGGAGTGCGACTACCGGAAGGTGAATGAAAGATTTCCTTCCGGCTCTTTTTCGCTCGTCTTGGCGAACCCTCCCTACCGCAGCGTAGGCACCGGCAAGATGAGCCCTTTGGACGGAGTGGCCAGCGCCAGCTATGAGGTGAATGCTACCTTAGAGGATGTATTCAAGACGGCGCAGTATCTTTTGAAATACGGCGGCCGCATGGCCATGGTGCACCGCGCCGACCGGGCAGCGGATCTGATTTCTATCGGAAGGAAATACCATATGGAACCGAAGCGGATGCGCTTCATCTATGCCCGCCGCGGCCACACCGCTGTGCGCATCCTCATGGAATGGCGCTACGGCGGCCATCCGGAGCTCACCGTGGAGCCGCCGCTGCTTTTGCATAATGACGATGGGAGTTATACCGACGAAGTGCTCGCCATCTATGGGAAATAAAGGAAAAAATCATGAGTGAAGTAGAAAGCGGCACCCTGTACCTGGTGCCTACACCGATAGGAAATCTGGAGGACATCACCGAGAGAGCGGTGGAAATCCTGAAAAAAGCGAATGTCATCGCCGCCGAGGACACCCGCCATACCCGCATCCTGCTGGATCATCTGGGCATCGCGGGGCATCCGATTTCCTATCACGAGCACAATAAAGAAACCGCCGGGCCTAAGCTCATCGAGATGCTAACCGAAGGGAAATCGGTGGCCCAGGTGAGCGACGCCGGCATGCCGGTTATCTCCGACCCCGGCGCTGATCTGGTGCGTCTGGCGTTAGAGGCGCATATTCCCATCGTGCCGCTCCCGGGACCGAATGCGGCCTTGACCGCCCTCGTGGCATCGGGCCTCGATGCGCGGCAATTTGCCTTCATCGGCTTCTTGCCGAAAATCACCGCGAAGCAGAAAAAGCTCTTGACGGATATGAGCCGCGTGCCGGTGACGCTCATTTTCTACGAAGCGCCGCACCGCTTGAAGGAAACCATGGATACCCTTTTGAAGTATCTGGGAAACCGAAAAGCCGTCACTGCTAGAGAGCTGACCAAGAAATTTGAAACCTTCCGCCGCGGCACCCTGGCAGAGCTCCGCGCCGAGCTGGATGAAAACGACCCCCGCGGGGAATACGTGATCCTCGTAGAAGGCTGGAACGAGGACATGGAGACCGAGGAGGAGGAATCCCGCTCCTGGCAGGAAGAAGCCGAAGAGCTGGCGAAGACTATGCCCCAAAAAGAAGCGGCCAGGAAAATCGCCGCGAAGTTTAATATGGGACGCAGGGAAGTGTACCAGTATTTGTTGGGGATTAAGTAGTCGGTAATCGGTGGTCGGTAGTCGGTACGTGCGTACCTGCTTCGCCAAGGCTCTTAGTTATGACGAGGCTGGTAAATGCGTCCCGGATACTGATCACCGACTACTAAATCGATAGCGGGAAGCCGGCTGTGTGATGAAGCAGCCAAATGCGCCCCGACTACCGACCACCGACCACCGACTACTCTAATTTTCATTCCCATTTCCCAAGGAAAGTTGTATAATAACTTAAATATACTATAAAAGAGGCAGGAGGCATTTTTCATGTGTGAAAAACCGAAATATTATATCACCACCCCGATTTACTACCCCAGCGCGAAGCTGCATATCGGACATACCTATTGCACATCCATCGCAGACAGCATGGCTCGTTTCAAGCGCCTTGACGGCTACGATGTCCTTTTCCTGACCGGCTCCGACGAGCACGGCCAGAAGATCGAGCAGAAGGCGGAAGAAGCCGGCATTACCCCGATCCAGTACACCGATGAGATCGTAGCGATGTTCCAGCAGCTGTGGAAGGAGCTCAATATTTCCAATGACGACTTCATCCGCACCACCGAGGAACGCCACCAGAAGGTGGTGCAGATGCTTTTCCAGCGCTCCTATGACAAGGGCGACATTTACAAAGGCAAGTATGAAGGCTGGTACTGTGTACCCTGCGAATCCTTCTGGCCGGAAAATAAGCTTGACGAAAATCACATCTGCCCCGACTGCGGCCGTCCACTGCAGAGAGTCAGTGAAGAAGCCTATTTCTTCAAAATGTCTAAGTATGCGGACCGTTGGATGAAATACATCGAAGAAAACCCTTCCTTCATCCAGCCGGAATCCCGTAGAAATGAAATGATCCAGTTCGTGAAGAGCGGCCTGGAGGATCTCTGCGTATCCCGCACCAGCTTCACCTGGGGCATCCAGGTGCCCTTCGACCCGAAGCATGTGGTCTATGTATGGTTCGACGCATTGGTAAACTATCTTACCGCTGCCGGCATTATGGACGATCCGGAAAAATTCAAAAAATTCTGGCCCGCCAATGTGCATCTGGTGGGTAAGGAAATCGTTCGTTTCCACACCATCATTTGGCCGATCATGCTTATGAGCCTTGGCATCGAGCTGCCGAAAATGGTTTACGGCCATGGCTGGCTCATCGTGGACGGCGAAAAGATGTCCAAGTCCAAGGGCAACGTGGTGGATCCGATCCCGCTGCTCCAGGAATTTGGCTCCGATGCGATCCGTTACTACCTCCTGAACGACATCCAGTTGGGCCAGGACGGCAATTTCAGCCGCGACCGCCTCATCGGCCGTATCAATTCCGACCTGTCCAACGACCTGGGGAACCTTCTCTACAGAAGCTTGTCCATGGTAGAGAAATATAGAAATGGAGTCCTTTCCAAAGGCGACGACTCCGGTGATGAAGTGGTTTCTGCTGCTTCCAAAGACATCGAAGCGAAAGCGGCCGAAGCACTGGAAGGTCTCCGCAAGGGCATGGACGGCTGGAAAATCAATGACGGCATCAAATCCGTATGGACCTTCGTCCGTGCGCTCAATAAATACATCGACGTCACCATGCCTTGGGCTCTGGCGAAGGACGAATCCAAAGCCAAGGTGCTGGACTCCGTACTCTACCACCTCTGCGAAGGTCTCCGCTTCGTAGCGCTCATGGCAGAACCGGTGATCCCGATTGCTTCCGAAAAAATGTGGGGCCAACTGGGGCTGACTGACTTTGCAAGCGCAGGCTATAAGGATCTCGTATGGGGCGGCATTGCCGAAGGCACCCATATCAATAAGGGGCCGCAGCTCTTCCCAAGAATCGAAATCGAAGAAGACGAAGAAGCACCGGCTCCGAAAAAGGTAGAGAAGAAGGCGAAGAAAGAAGCCAAGAAGGAAGAAAAGAAAGAGGAAAAAGCAGAAGCCATTTCCATCGATGATTTCTTCAAGACCGACCTTCGGGTGGCTGAAATCCTGACCGCTGAAAAGGTGGAAAAGTCCAATAAGCTCATCAAGATGACCGTCTCCCTTGGCGAAGGCGATACCCGCACGGTAGTCAGCGGCATCTCTCAGTACTATAAGCCGGAAGACCTCATCGGTAAGCATGTGATTTTCGTTTCCAATCTGAAACCAGCGAAACTCATGGGCATCGAATCACAGGGCATGATCCTCGCCGCTTCCAAAGATGGAAATCTGCAGGTCCCCTTCGTGGATATGCCTGCGGGCAGCAAGGTGAAATAATGGGTCTCTTCGACACCCACGCTCACCTTTACGACAAAGCCTTCGACCGGGACAGAGAAGAAGTCATCGCGAAAATCTTTGAGACTTTGGACTATGTGGTGATTCCTTCTGAGGATCTGGAAACCAGCCGGAAGGCCGTGGCCCTGGCGGAAGCGTATCCGAAGATGTTTGCCGCTGTGGGGATCCATCCCCAGCTCACAAAAGATGCCAGTGAGGAAATCCTCACAGACATCGCGGAGCTCGCGAAGTCTCACCCCAAGGTGAAGGCCATCGGAGAAATCGGCCTGGATTACTACTACCTCTACACGGAAAAAGAAGTGCAGAAAAAGTGGTTCGCTAGGCAGATCGAAATGGCGAAGGACCTGGACCTTCCGATTTTGATCCACGACCGTGACGCCCACGGCGATACGGTGGACATCCTGAAGGCCCACAAGGGCGGCGCACTTCGCGGTATCCTCCACTGCTTCTCCGGAAGTCTGGAGACAGCGAAGGAGCTGATGAAGCTGGGCTTCTATATTTCCTTCGCCGGCCCCGTGGCCTTTCCGAAAAGCTTGAAGCTCAAAGAAGTGGCGAAAGAAATCCCCATGGACCGCATCCTCATAGAGACCGACAGCCCCTACCTCACACCGCCTCCTTATAGAGGCAAGAGGAACGACCCGTCCAATGTCTTCTACGTAGCCGAAGAAATCGCGAAGCTCAAAGGCATAGCCCTTCCTGATTTCATAGAACAAACAAAGAAAAATGCAATGGATATCTATGGTATCCAGGTGTAAAAGAAGCTCTCCGCTGGGTTATGGCGGGGGCTTTTTTTATTAGTGGTCAGCGGTCAGTGATCAGTAATTAGTACGCGTTTACCGGTTACTTCATATAATCAGAAAAAATCAATGGCTCCCCCCTTTTTTGTAATGCTATTAAGTTAAGGGTTTTCATGCTGAGGCTTAGCTTAGAACATGACACTAGCCTTACGGGAGTAGACCCTTGGAGAAGGGTCGCGCGATAGCGCCGGATAGA
>CAVKMC010000068.1:0-8865 GCA_963657285.1 Agathobacter sp. | reverse complement strand
TCCGTGACGTGATGCGTGTCTTGGGGGCTGCGGTGTATAGCTTGGACGGCTACGAAGGCGACGACATCCTTGGGACCCTTTCTCTTCGCTACGAAAAAGAAATGCCGGTCTACATCGTCACCGGTGACCGCGATGCGTTGCAGCTTGCAAGCGAGGGCACCACGGTGTACCTCACGCAAAAGGGCATCACCCAGATGGCAGCCATGACGCCGGCGGCGGTGGAGGAGAAATATCACATCACGCCGTCCCAGGTGATCGACATGAAGGCTCTCATGGGAGATACGGCGGACAATATCCCCGGCGTCCCGGGCGTGGGCGAGAAGACAGCGCAAAAGCTCATCAGCCAGTACGGCACGCTGGATGAAATCTATGCGCACGTAGAGGAAATCAAAGGAGCTCTCGGGAAAAAGCTAGCGGCCAATAAAGACATGGCTTACCTGTCCTACCGGCTCGCCACTATCAAGAGAGATGTGCCTATGGAGAGCAGCCTCGAAGAAATGAAGCAGCCGGTCCACGGCGCAGAGATGAAGGAGCTTTTCGAAAAGCTGGGCATCAATCTCTTGTCCCAGTTCCTGGCGCTCCCTCGTTTCCAAAAGCTGGCAGAAGAAAAGAAAGCAGAAAGCCATGCGGCTGTGGCAAAGGTTCGTCCCTGGCAGGGGGAAGGCTTTGACGGAACGGTGGCGGTCTTTGCAGACCTGGCAGGGGCGGCGCCTTTCTATGCAGCGAAAGAAATCTGCATTGCAGCGGGAGATGCTGTATTCTTTGCGAAGCCCGGTCAGTATGAAGCCCTCGCCAAATCCCTCGAAGGCGCAGAGGTCGTGGTGACAGTGGATGCGAAGGCGCTGATGGAGTCTGATTTCCCTTGCAAGGATCTTCCCTTCTTTGATGTAACCATTGCGTCTTATCTCTTAGATCCCACCCGCGTGACCTATCCCTTGTCTTACATGGCCAGTCTTTACGGCGCGGCGGCGGTGTATCCGGATGAGCTGGAAACCTTCGAGGAGAAAGGCGGTCTCTCGGCAGCCTTCCTGCTTTCTATTTATGAACCTTGCCGAAAGAAATTGGACGACAACGGCGTGACGGTGCTCTACGAAACTGTGGAAGGGCCTTTGGTGAAGGTCTTGGCCGCCATGGAGAAGGCGGGCATTGCTACCGACCAAAGCCGCTGGCAGGAAGTGAAGGAAGCCATGGAGAAAGAGGTTCGCGCTCTGGTGAGAGACATTTACACCGAAGCCGGCGAGCCCTTCAATATCAATTCGCCCAAGCAGCTGGGCATTATTCTTTTCGAAAAGCTGGGGCTCCCGGCCGGGAAGCGAACGAAGACCGGTTACTCCACGGCTGCCGATGTGCTGGAAAATCTGGCGGTGGACTATCCCTTCGTGAAGAAAATCCTTCGCTACCGCACGCTGTCGAAATTGATTTCCACCTACCTCGATGCGCTGCCGCTCTTGATTCGCAGGGAAACGGGACGCATCCACACCTCCTTCAATCAGACCGTCACTGCCACCGGCCGGCTCTCCAGCTCCGATCCGAATCTGCAGAACATCCCTGTCCGCACGGAAGAAGGCCGCCAGATCCGCTCCCTCTTCGTGCCCGGTGAGGGATACGATGCTTTTATTTCCTCCGACTATTCCCAGGTGGAGCTGCGCATCCTCGCCCACATGTGCGGCGACGAAAGCCTCATCCAGGCCTTCACTAGCGGTGAGGATATCCACCGGCGCACGGCCGCTGAAGTCCTGGGGATTCCCTTCGAGGAGGTAACGCCGGAGCAGCGAAGTCACGCGAAGGCGGTAAACTTCGGTATCATCTACGGCATCAGCGCCTTCGGCCTGTCCAAGCAGCTTGGCATCACGCCGAAGGAAGCGCAGGACTATATCGATAAGTACAACGCTCGGTACCCGAAGATTCACGGCTTCATGAATGAGATGATCGAGAAGGCGAAGGAAACCGGTCGGGCCACCACACTCTTCGGCCGCTACCGCGAGCTGCCGGACATTCATAGCAAAAATTTCATGCGCCGATCTCTGGCTGAACGTATGGCCATGAACACGCCCATCCAAGGCACTGCGGCAGACATCATGAAGCTCGCCATGATTGCCGTGCAGGAGAAGATGGAGAAGGGTGGCTACAAGAGCCGCGTCCTCCTGCAGGTCCACGATGAATTGGTGGCCGAAGTGACCAATGAGGAAAAAGAAGAAATCGCTGCCCTCTTGAAGGAAACCATGGAGTCCGTGGTCCCCCTCTCCGTTCCCCTCCTGGTGGACGTGAATGAAGGGAAGAACTGGGCGGAGACGAAGTAAGTGAGAGGGAGAGAGGATGAGCTTATGAGAAAGCGAGAATTATCTCGGTGAATAGGTTCAAGGTTCAAGTATTTAGGTTCAAGGGGAGGCGCGGCGCGCAAATCAGAAAGCGCCGCAAGTTTGAAAAAGTCGATTCATATTTACGGTATTTCAAAAATCACGCCGCTATATGAATTGATGCGGCGTACCTTCCCTTGAACCTTGAACCTCGAACCCTGAACCTTATCCCATATCCCTTATCCCTAAACTAATAAAAGTATAAAGGAGAACCCCTATGTATCGTATTGGCTTAACCGGCGGCGTGGGCTGCGGGAAGAGTACTGTTTCTTCCTACTTACATGAGCTTGGCATTCCCATTATCGATGGGGACAAGCTGGCGCGGGAGGCGGTGACGCCCGGCAGCGATGCCATGAAAAAAATAAAAGAAGCCTTTGGTGAAGGCGTATTCACCAAAGATGGCGCCCTGGATCGGAGGAAGGTGGCGGACCTGGTTTTCACCGACGAGGCGCAAAGACAGAAGCTCAATGCCATCATCCATCCCTTCATCTGGCGCCGCACACAGGAAGAGCTCCTCAAAGCAGAAGCAGCCGGCGCCAAGGCGGCTGTGCTCGACATGCCGCTCCTTCTGGAAATCGGCTGGCACCTTCGCGTCGAAGCGGTGTGGGTGGTCTATGTGCCGCAGGAAATCCAAATCGCCCGCGTCATGGGCCGTGACGGTTTCACCAGAGAACAGGTGCTTGACCGCATCGGCAAGCAAATGTCTACGGCAAATAAGCTCAAATACGCCGATGTAGTGATCAATAACAGCGGCACCGTGGAGGAGACCCGGGCGCAGGTGGACGAAGCGCTTGCGGAACTACTAAAGTGATACCGCGATTCCTGCTTCGTCATAGCTAAGAGCTTGGGGCTGGGAGCTGGGAGCTCCGTTCGAGTCCAGGCAAGCATGCTTAGCGGGAGCGCAATGTCTCTATCGCAGAGCATACCTACTGGCGCTAATAAAGCTCCAAGCTCCAAGCTAAAAGCTCAAAGCTATGAGGAGGCAGGTATGCGCGTCCATATCCCATATCCCTGTCTACGAAAGGAGATGAAATCATGAGAACCTCACTGAAGAGACGAAAGCGAGAGGTGCGGCGGCACCAGGGAAATATGGGTGCCATGCTTTTTACACTGCTTATGGCTCTTTTGTGCGGTCTTTTGATTTTCATCCTGACCTTTGATCCCTCATTCCTTCGGCCCAGCAAGGATGTGGCGCTGCTCATCCAAGAAAGTGCGGAGCGGGAGGAAATCTCGCCGTATTTCTTAGAGGCCGTGATCCTGACGGAAAGTAAATTTGATAAAAAAGCGGTATCCCACGTGGGCGCTGTGGGGATGATGCAGCTCATGCCGGAGACGGCGCAGTGGATTTCCGAAGAGAGCGGACTTCCGGCGGATGCCTTGAGCCGGCCGGAGGAGAATATTCCTTTGGGTGCTTGGTATCTCAATTATCTTTTGAATCTCTATCACAACAACGAGGTGCTGGCGCTTGCGGCCTACAATGCGGGCCGCGGACATGTGGACCAGTGGATAGAGGATTACGGATGGGATGAAGGATTTTCCAGGATGGATGAGATTCCCTTCCCGGAAACCAGAGAATTTGTAAAATCAGTGACCGCGGCGCGGGACCGCTTGAAAGCAGAAAAGAGGAACTAACGTGGCTGACGTAGATGAAAAGACGCAAAAGCAGCGGGAAGAAAGAAAGAAGCTCTTTTTTGAATGGGATATAGAGAAGGAGCTCCCTCTTGATGTGGGAGGCTATAAACTCCGCCGCATCGATGAGCAGGATGAGCGTATCTATTACGCCTTCGGCTGGTTCAATGAAGAGAATGGCTGGAAGGTCCGCGTCCTCTATGACGAAGAGACGGCGGACTACATGGTGAAGATGGACCTTCACATGATGACCCTGACGGAAATCGAATGTATCACCGGCGATTTCGAAGAATTTAAACGGCTCGTCACACTCTTGACGCCCGGCGCCATTGAGAAGGAGCTTATCAAAAGAGAAGAGGTCTCCATCCTGGTCAAAGGCAAAGGCTTCATGGTGTGGGACTATGCGGAAACGCTGCCGGAAATCGTAGGCGCTTACCGCCGCATCATCGAGCCCTCCCGCCCGCTCCTTGGCCTCAACGGCTCCTACATCATCGCCGCCTACGAGTGCAAGGGAAAGGACACAGGCATCCTTTTCTTCTATAACACCTACCGCAATGAATACTACGGCGAGCTTCGCGCCAAGGGCATCCCCGGCATCATCCACCAATATGACGCCAAGACCATCACCGCCCTGGAAGGGGAGATCCGGAAGAATCTCCAAAAGGATCTGGAGGAGCTCTACGAGAATCCGGAGATACCTGACTAAGAGGGATATGGGATATGGGATATGGGATATGGGATATGGCGCATTTACCTGCTTCGTCATAGCTTGGAGCCCGGCTAGTGGCAGTAGGCGTATCGTACAGTCATGACATTGGGAACCACGTTTGCGTACCTACTTTGCAAATCTACCGATAAGCATGCCATCTGACGCCAATAAAGCTCCAAGCTCCAGGCTCCAAGCTCCTAGCTATGGCGAAGCAGGTACGTGGCTCCTTATCCCTGATCCCTTGTTTTCCCTTGACTCCCCTCCCGAAATTGTGCTACAATCACAGGGTAAGTTATTTTTATTCATATCAGTTTCCAAGTGAGTGAGCTTCGGCTCACTTTTTCTTATATATAAAAGGTTTCAGGTTCACGGGAAAGGCACTGCGTTTCGCTGCAGGAGCTCCAAGCTCCAAGCTCATAGCTCCAAGCTATGAGGAAGCAGGTAGAGGCACCACATCTGAAATCTCTATATTTCAAAAAGGCAAAGGAGGGCCTATGGCACATAAGGAAATCGAAAGCGCTGTGGAGGCGCTGCTGGAGCCGATTCTGGAGGCGGAGGGCATCGAAGTGGTCGATGTGGAGTATGTCCGCGAACGGAATTGGATCCTTCGCATTTACATTGACAAGGAAGGCGGCGTGGATCTCACGGACTGCCAGGAGATCAGCGAGAAAGCCGGTGCGCTTTTGGACGAGAAGGATATGATCGCCGACAATTATATGCTGGAGGTTTCCTCGCCGGGGCTCGACCGGGTACTGAAGAAGGACAAGGATTTCATCCGCTACGCCGGAGAGGAAGTGGACGTGAAGCTTTTCGCTCCGCTTCCGGGCACCAAGGAGAAGGCATTCACCGCGCTCCTCGAGGGCCTTTCGGAGGATGGCAGCTTGGCATTGACACTGGAGGGCGGCGAAGCGCTCACCCTTCCTAAAGATAAGATTTCGCAAGTCAGATTACATTTTTCGTTTTAAATAGGAGGAGACAGTCATCGTGGACGGCAAGGTATTGTTAGAAGCAGTAGAAGGGTTAGTAAAAATTAAAAAAGTCGATAGAAATATCGTATTCGACGCACTGGAAATGGTGCTCCTCACCGCATACAAGAAGGAAAGCGGCACCAATGCGAAGGCATCAGTGACATTGAACCGTGAAACCGGCGAATATAAAATTTACGAAGAAAAGAATGTGGTGGAAGTTATCGATCCGGATAGCGAAAACGCCATCAATGAAATCACTGTAACCGACGCGAAGAAAATCGACAAAGGCTATGAAGCCGGCGACATGCTCCGCATCGACGTGACCCCGAAGAACTTCGGTCGCGTGGCTGCCCAGAGTGCGAAGCAGGTGATGATCCAGAAGCTCCGCGAAGCAGAGAGAGGCTCCATCTATGATGAATTCTCCGGCCGCGAAGGCGATGTGATCACCGGCGTGGTGAAGTGGAATGAATCCCGCACCATTTTCGTAGACCTGGGCCGTGTAGAAGGCATCCTGCCCTTTGCTGAACAGATCGAAGGCGAAGAATTCCAGCCCAATGATAAGATCAAATGCTATGTCCTGGAAGTCAGAAAGACCACCAAGGGACCGGAAATCATCCTGTCCCGCACCCACCCGGGACTCCTCAAAAGACTCTTCGAGCTGGAGGTACCGGAAATTTATAGCGGCACCGTGGAAATCAAGAGCGTGGTCCGCGAAGCCGGCTCCCGCTCCAAGATCGCTGTGTACGCGATGGACCCCAATGTGGATCCGGTAGGCGCTTGCGTAGGACCGAAGGGCCAGCGTGTACAGAATATCGTGAACGAGCTCCACGAAGAAAAGATCGATATCGTTCGTTGGGACGAAGACCCGGCTATTTACATCGCCAATGCTCTCTCCCCGGCGAAGGTGGTTTCCGTTTCCGTATGGGAAGAGGAAAAATCCTCCTACGTCATCGTGCCGGACTACCAGCTGTCCTTGGCCATCGGCAAGGCCGGACAGAATGCGCGCCTCGCTGCAAAGCTCACCAACTGGAAGATCGACATCAAGAGCGAAAGCCAGGCCAATGAAGAGGGCTTCGGCGATGTAGCAGAGGAAGCAGACGATGATATTTTAGGAGATATTGCTTCCGACATCATGGGGGAGGAATCTAAGGAATGAAGGTAAAGAAGATCCCCATGCGCATGTGCGTAGGCTGCAAGGAGCTGAAGCCGAAGAAGGAGCTGCTCCGCATCGTAGCCCTGCCCACAGGCATGATCGAGCTGGACCGGACCGGAAAGAAATCGGGCCGCGGCGTGTATGTATGCGATAGCATCGACTGCTTCACCAAAGCCTACAGCTCTCACGGTCTCGAGAAATCCTTGAAGCGTCCGGTTTCCAAAGAGGTCTACGACGCACTGAAGGAAGAAATCGAGAATGGATGAAGCCGTATACAGGATGCTAGGGCTTTGTATGAGAGCAGGACGCCTGCTTTCAGGAAATGAGCAGGTAGCCGAGGGCTTGAAGAATATCAAGGCGCCGAAGCAATACCTTTTGATCATTACAGAAGACAGCTCCCCGCGGACAAAGGAAGAGTATAGGAGGGCTGCCGAGAGAGCCCATATTTCCTATAAAATCTTCGGCGAGAAGGACCGACTGGGAAGTGCCCTGGGGAAGGGCGTACGCACCGCGGCCCTTATCGCAGACAAAGGATTTTCCAAAGCCATCGCAGAGAAAATCGACAAGGCTTTGGAAGCAAAAAATAAGGAATAAACCGCCAAAGCGGCATGAAATAATAAGTTGGGAGGCTGCTTATGCAGAAAAAGAAATACAGAGTATATGAACTTGCCAAGGAATTTGGCAAGACCGATAAAGAAGTCATTGAAACCTTGAAAAACAACCACATCGACGTGACGAACCGTCTTTCCGGCGTGGATGACAATGGGAAATCCATCCTGGCCCGCACCTTCGCGGCTGCCAAGAAGCCGGCCAAGCGCCCGGCTATGCGCACCGTCCGCTTCGACCAGGGCGGCAAGGGCCAGAGCGGCCAGCGCCAGTCCTACTCCTCCTACTCCACCGAAGACGTGAAGCCGGAGGCTCCGAAGGTGGCTCCCGCGCCTGCTCCGAAGGCAGAAGCACCGAAGGCCGAAGCGCCCAAAGCAGAAGCTCCAAAGGCGGAAGCTCCGAAAGCAGCTCCGAAGACCGATAGACCGGCGCAGAGACGGGACGACCGTCCGACCGATAGAAATAGAAGCCCGCGTCCCCAGGGAGATAGACCCCAGGGCGACCGCCGCGATGGAAATAGAAATAGCCAGGGTCCGAGAGGCGACCGTTTCAGAAGCGACCGCCCCCAGGGTGAAAGACCTCAGGGCGATCGCCGCGATGGAAATAGAAACGGCCAGGGTCCGAGAGGCGATCGCTTCCGTAGCGACAGACCCCAGGGAGATAGACCCCAGGGCGATCGCCGCGATGGAAATAGAAACGGCCAGAGCCAGGGCAATCGTTTCAGAAGCGACAGACCCCAGGGCGAACGCCGTCCGATGGGCGACCGTCCGAAGCAGGATAGAAACGATCGTCCCCAGCGCCCGGCAGCTCCCCAGAACTCGGAACCGATTCTGGACGAAACCGCACAGAAGCCGACTTCCAGAAGAGCAGAGAAGCCGGTAAAGAAGACCAAGAAGGATTGGGAAAGAAGCCGCAAGGAAAAGGAAAGCGGCTCCCTCATGGCTCGCTCTCTCAGCCAGACCAAGAAGAAGAAGCACACCGCCGACAAGAAGCAGGCTGCTTATCCGACCGAGGTAGAGCTCCCGCCGAGCGTGACTGTCAAGGAATTGGCAGAGCTCTTCGGCCGCGAAGTATCTGAAATCATCAAACAGCTCATGATGGATGGCGTCATGGCCACCATCAACCAGAACCTGGATCGCGACACCATCGAGATCCTTGCAGAAGAATTCGGCGTTACCTTGATCGAAGCCGAAGCAGCAGCTGACCCGACGGAATACATTCCGGAAGAAGACGATCCCCGTTTCCTGAAGCCGAGACCGGCCGTCGTTACCATCATGGGTCACGTCGACCATGGTAAGACCACCCTCCTCGATGCGCTCCGCCAGACCAATGTGGCCCTCCACGAAGCCGGCGGCATCACCCAGCGCATCGGCGCGTACCAGATTCGCTACAAGGGACACAAGATCACATTCCTCGACACCCCGGGCCACGAAGCCTTTACCG
>CAVKMC010000067.1:0-8952 GCA_963657285.1 Agathobacter sp. | reverse complement strand
ATCATAACCAGCGGGTAGAAGAGGAAGCCGAAGGCGATGCCGTAGGAAATATTGAAGGTCAAAGGCATGCCGATGACTACCAGGAAGGACGGAAGAGCCAGTTCGAATTCATCCCAGTGGATTTCCTTCAGTGCAGACGCCATAAGAACGCCGACGATGATGAGCGCCGGAGCGGTGACGTTCGCGGTCACTACGGCCAGAAGCGGTGAGAAGATCATGCTGACACCGAAAAGGATAGCCACCACGATAGCCGTGAGGCCGGTGCGGCCGCCCACAGCGATGCCCGCAGACGCTTCGACATAAGCCGCGGTCGGGGTGGTGCCCATCACAGCGCCGCCGAGCATGGAGAGAGAGTCTGCCATGAGTGCGCGACCGATGCGGGGCATCTTGCCATTGTGCATGAAGCCTGCCTGCTGAGCGAGGCCGATCAGAGTGCCGGCGGTATCAAAGAAAGCAACCAGGAAGAAAATCACAACGACCGCCCACATGGTGGGAGAGGTCAGGATGGCGCCCATATGGGTGACGCCGACGCCGAAGGTGGGTTCCAGGCTCGGAGCCATGGAAATCACGCTTTCCGGCGGTTCGATGACGCCGGTCACCAGGCCCGCTACGGCGGTGATGACGATGCCGTAGAAAATGGAGCCCGGGACTTTTCTAGCCATCAGAAGAGCGGTCACAAAGGTACCAAAAATGGTAAGCCAGGTAGTCGCTACTTTAAAGGAGCCAATGGAAACCATGGAGGATGGGTCAGCGATGATGATACCGCCGCCCTGCAGGCCGACGAAGGAAATGAAAATACCGATGCCCGCAGCCATAGCGTATTTCAAATCTTCCGGGATGGCGTCGATGATGATTTCGCGAATGTGGAACAAGGAAACGATAGTAAACAAAATGGAGGCAACGAAGACCCCAGCCATAGCATCTTCCCACGGCATCCCCATAACCAAAACCACCGAGTAGGTGAAGAATGCATTATCCCCTAAGCCCGGTGCAATGGCAATCGGGTAATTCGCCAAAAAGCCCATCAGGAGGCAGCCCATAATGGCAGAGAGTGCCGTAGCGGTGAAGACAGCCCCCGGATCCATGCCGGCATCCCCTAAAATCTGGGGATTAACGAAAAGAATATAGGCCATGGATACAAAGGTAGTGAGACCTGCTAGACATTCAGTTCTCACAGTTGTGTTATTTTCCGTCAGATGAAATATACGGTCTAGCATCCCTTTTGATTCAGACATTGCTCAAATTCCTCCTTCGAATCAATGGGTTCTTGCATATTCTTCCAATTCAGCGATGTAGATAGCCTTCTGCTCTTCGCTGATCCAGCTGGCTTCAAAGGAATTTCTGGCGAGCTTCACTACATCTTCCTTGGACAGGTTAAATTCCTGTGCCAGTTCAAAGTAGTTCTGGCTGATGTAGCCGCCGAAATAGGCCGGGTCGTCAGAGTTTACGCAAATCTTTGCGCCTTTATCCAGCAGCAATTTGATTTCCGGTCCCTTCATTTCCGGTGTCACGAAGGCATTGGACTTCGGGCAGGTGGTGAAGCCTACCTTTCTCTTGACTGCCAGGTCGATCAGGTCGGGATCTTCTACAATGTTCGTGCCGTGGTCAATGCGTTCTACATCGATCACTTCCAAGAGCTCGCGGATGTGCTCGATGGAGTCCTTCTGGTCCAAGTCAGCATGAGCGGTCACGTGGAGACCCTGGCGGGCTGCTTCGTCGAAAACCGGGAAGAATTTCATTGGCGGGTTGTTGTGTTCATCGGAGTCAAGGCCCACGCCGATGAATTTGTCCTTGCAAGCCAGGGATTCTTCCAAGGTTTCCCAAGCGGACTGGCGAGACATATCGCGGAGAAAGCACATGATGAGACGAGCATCGATATTCATGGCTCTTGCGTCTACGGTAGCACGGTAGAGGCCGTTGATCACGGTTTCAAAAGCGATGCCGCGGGTGGTATGTGCCTGGGGATCAAAGAAAATTTCTACATGGCGGACGTTGTTTTCCTTCGCCCGTTTCAGGTAATCCATAGCGAGGGCATAGAAATCCTCTTCGGTCTGCAGCACATTCATGGCCGGATAATAGACAGCCAGGAAGGAAGCCAGATCGTCATAGTCATAGGACTTTCTCACCTCTTCGATGGTGGTCTGTCCGATGTCTACGTGATTCTTCTGCGCCAAAGCCAGCTTCAGCTCCGGCTCCAAACTCCCTTCGATATGAAGATGCAGCTCCGCCTTCGGCATGCCCTGCACAAATTCCATGGTTACTCTAGAATCCATTACAAATCCTCCTTTGTGAAATGAAACCAATTTCCATTTGTGAAATCAGTTCCTTTTTAGCCGCTACTGATTATACCATAGGTGATTTCATTTGTATCATATGAAATGGGAAATAGAAGATGAGAAAAATAGTGAATAGTGATCAGTGATCAGTAGTCAGTGATCAGTGATTAGTAATTAGTAATTAGTGGTCAGTGGTCAGTACGCACTTGACGCTAACCGGAAATAGTGCCTTTTCCTTTTTGAGATAAAAGAAAAAAGCATCACATTTCCGCCTGGCGTCAAATGCGTACCAATCACTGACTACTAATTACTGATTACTAAACCGATAGCGCTAAGAGCCGCAAACTAAAAGAGCGCGACCGAAGTCACGCCCCTTTGCGTTAAAATATATATTTCTTCAGCAGGTACACGATACCGCCTGCCAGGAAAATGACGGCGCCCCAGAGGAAGAAGAACCACAGCGCCACCGCCGCGAGACCTAGAAACAGGACGCCTGCGACGATCCACAGGGCTCTCTTCCACCACGGGACCTCGTTCAAATTCACAAACTTCACATGGACACCGGGATTTCCCTCTTCGTAGGAGGAGTGCTCCTGTTCTCCCCTCTCATTCAAGGTGAGGCCCTGGTAGTCCTTCACGTCCTCGTCGGACATGGGCCGAGGCTCTTCATGAACCTCGGTGTATTCGCTTTTGTTTTCTTCACTCATAAGGATGCGAGGGTTTTACTCAAAAGCTCATTGATGACCTTCGGGTTTGCCTGGCCCTTGGTAGCCTTCATGATCTGGCCTACCAGTGCGCCGACGGCTTTCTTCTTGCCGGCCTTGAAGTCTTCGATGGCTTTCGGATTTTCAGCGACTACCTTGTCTACCAATGCCTGCAGCGCGCCTGTATCGGAGATCTGTACGAGCCCCTGTGCCTTCACGATGTCTTCCGCTTTACCGCCTTCCTTCCACATGATAGCGAAGACCTTCTTCGCAATCTTGCCGGAAATGGTGCCTTTGGAAATCAGAAGGAGCAGGCCTGCCAGGTCTTCTGCAGAGACCGGAGCTTTGGAGATTTCGATGCCGTCAGTGGAGAGCTGGCTGGCGAATTCGCCCATGATCCAGTTCACTGTCGCCTTCGGGTCAGCGCCGGCTGCCACGACTGCTTCGAAGTAGTCAGCGGTGGCTTTGTCGTTGGTCATGAAGACAGCATCGGAGTCGGAAATGCCGAATTCGCTCATGTATCTGGCTTTTCTGGCATCCGGCAGCTCCGGCAAAGATTTGCGGATGTTTTCGATGTATTCTTCGGAAACAGTGAATGGTGCCAGGTCCGGTTCCGGGAAGTAGCGATAATCGTTCGCTTCTTCCTTGGTACGCATGGACTTGGTGACCCCTTCCTTTTCGTCCCAGGTTCTGGTTTCCTGGACCACTTTTCCGCCTTCTTCCAGGAGCTCAGCCTGACGCATAGCTTCGTACTCGATGGCTTTTTCTACGCCCTTGAAGGAGTTGATGTTTTTGATTTCCGTCTTGGTGCCCAGTTCCTTCTGGCCTACCGGACGGACGGAGACATTCGCATCGCAGCGCAGGCTCCCTTCCTCCATGCGGCAGTCAGAAATGCCTACATACTGCAGGATCGCGCGCATTTTTTCCATGTACGCTACTGCTTCCTTGGCCGAACGCATATCCGGTTCGGAAACGATTTCCAGAAGCGGTGTGCCGGTGCGGTTGTAGTCTACCAAGGAGTAGTCCGAGTCGGTGATGGATGTGCCGTGGTGCACCAGCTTTCCGGCGTCTTCTTCCATGTGAGCGCGGGTGATGCGCAGACGCTTCACCTTACCGTCCACTTCTACATCCAGGTAGCCATGCTCGCAGATGGGCAGGTCAAACTGGGATGTCTGGAAGTTTTTCGGAAGATCCGGATAGTAGTAGTTTTTGCGGTCAAATTTGCTGAAGCGGGAAATCTCGCAATTAAGAGCAAGCCCTGCTCTGACAGCGTATTCCAGTACCTTTTTGTTGAGGACCGGAAGGACGCCCGGAAGGCCAAGGCATACCGGGCATACATTGGTATTGGGATCTGCACCGAAGGAGGTCTTGCAGTTGCAGAAGATTTTGGTTTTTGTCTGAAGCTCTGTATGGACTTCCAGGCCGATTACGACTTCGTATTTCATTCCTTAATCTCTCCTTTGGGTGCTGTTTTGGTAAATTCAGGATGCGCCTGCTCGAAGGTGTAGGCAGCCTGCAGGATCGTTTCTTCGCCCAGGGTCTTGCCGATGAGCTGCATGCCCAGTGGCATACCATCGTGGAAGCCCACAGGGATAGAAATCGAAGGCGCGCCGATGAGGTTCACCGGTACGGTGCAGATATCTTCCATGTAGAGAGACAGCGGGTCGGAGAACGCGCCAAACTTGAAGGACGTCCCCGATGCGGATGGCGCACAGATGACGTCGCATTTCTTGAAAGCTTCGTCGAATTCCTGGCGCAGCAGCGTGCGGACCTTCAGAGCCTTCAGGTAGTACGCGTCATAGTAGCCGGCGGAGAGTACATAATTCCCCAGCATGATACGACGCTTTACTTCTTCGCCGAAGCCCTGGCTACGGGTCTTGATGTACATGTCGATGATATCCTTACCCGGTGCGCGGAAGCCGTAGCTGACGCCGTCATAACGGGCCAGGTTCGAGCTGGCTTCTGCCGGCGCAATGATATAGTACACAGAGACGCCGCTATTGATGTGCGGAATGGACACATCCACGATTTCAGCGCCTTCAGATTCATAGAATTTCAAAGCCGCATCGATGGCTGCTTTGGTTTCTTCTTTGATACCCTTGCCGAAGAATTCCTTCGGTACGCCTACCTTCATGCCCTTCACATCGCGGACGAGAGCCTTCTTGTAATCCTTCTTTTCCATGGGAATAGAAGTGGAATCTCTCGGGTCGTGGCCTGCGATAGCATTGAGGACGATAGCCGCATCGGTCACGTCCTTGACCAAGGGTCCGATCTGATCCAAAGAAGAGGAGAATGCCAGAAGGCCAAAGCGGGAAACGAGACCATAGGTCGGTTTCAGGCCGACGATGCCATTGAAAGAAGCCGGCTGACGGATGGAT
Organism: Agathobacter sp.; assembly: GCA_963657285.1. GTDB lineage: Bacteria > Bacillota > Negativicutes > Veillonellales > Dialisteraceae > Dialister. The sequence goes on along the minus strand of CAVKMC010000067.1, from coordinate 3,594 downwards.
CCGCCGGTGTCGGAGCCCAGGGACCAGATGGCTTCGGTAGCTGCTACAGCTGCCGCAGAGCCGCCGGAGGAGCCGCCGGGTACATAGTCGGTATCCCAAGGATTCTTGGACGGGCCGAAAGCAGAACGCTCGGTGGAAGAACCCATGGCGAATTCGTCCATATTCGTCTTGCCGAGGGAAATATAGTCCTCTGCTTTCAGCTTTTCGATGACAGTGGCGTCATAGGGAGATACCCAGTGTTCCAGCATTTTGGAAGCAGCGGTGCAGGTCTCGCCTTTGATGCACATATTGTCTTTGATGGCGCCCGGGATGCCTGCCAGGTCGGAGATTTCTTCGCCGGCTGCGATTTTTGCATCCACCTTGGCTGCTACAGCGAGGGCGGTCTCATCGGAGGTAGAAAGGTATGCATGGATGTCCCCTTCTACGCTATCACGATGAGCGATGATTTTCTTTGTCAATTCGACAGCGGAGATTTCCTTCTTCGCCAGCTGTTCATGGAGATCATGGATCGTGTATTTCACTCTGCCGCCTCCTTACATAATCTTCGGCACTTTGAAATAGCCGTCTTCTTTTTCCGGCGCATTCATGAGTGCTTCTTCATTGGTAAAAGACTGATGCGGTACATCTTCGCGCATCACGTTGTACTGCTCTACCGCATGTACCGTGGGCGCTACATCAGTCGTATCGTATTGATTCAGTTCTTCCATGTAAGTCAGGATGCTGTTCATGGAGTCACGCATCTTTTCCAAATCGCCGTCATCAAATTCCAGACGGGAAAGGAGCGCGATCTTCTGAGCTTCTTCAGTCGTAATTTTCATAGATACACTTCCTTAAATGAAATATGGATAATAGAGAATCCTTGTCAATTATAACACAATAGTAATTAGGAGTCAGTAATTTAGTAATTAGGAATTGGTGGTTGGTGGTTAGTAATTAGTGGTCAGTGATTAGTGATCAGTAATCAGCCAATCCTTTCACCTTTTGGAATTATATCATAGAGAAAATTTTTCCAAAAGAAAAAAGGATAAGTCACGCATAGATTTGCGTTCCTTATCCTAACGAAAAACGGAAAGTATTCCATAGCAGCCAAAAGCGTACTGATCACTAATCACTGACCACTGATCACTAAACCTCCAGCCCCCTTCTTACCATTTCCCTCATTTCCACCGCCGACTCGAAGGCGCTCTTGGAGTCTTCGGTGCCGGAAATCATTTGGGCGATATTTTCCAGATGCTCCTTCTCCCCGAGAAGCACGGCTTTGGTGGCGGTGCGGCCATCGGAAATATATTTCACGATCTTGTAATGCCGATCCGCGGCGCAGGCGGTCTGGGGCAGGTGGGTGATGCAAAGCACCTGGATGGTATGGGAGAGGAGGGCGATCTTCTTCGCCACCTGGAGCCCTACCTTGCCACTGATGCCCACGTCGATTTCGTCAAATATCAAGGTCTGCTGCTTCAAAAGGTGAGAAATCACCATTTCTATAGCCAGAGCGATACGAGAAATCTCGCCGCCCGATGCAGTGTCCTTCATGCTGCGGAGCGGCTCGCCGGGGTTCGCAGAGAAATAGAATTCCATTTCCGCCGCCCCGGTAGGTGTGGGCACGTCGGCTGGCAGGAGGTGCAGCTCCATCCGTGCATTTTCCATGCCCATATCCTTCAAAGTGTCCATCACCTTCACCAGAATTTGCTTCGAAGAAATCCGGCGCTCTTCATTCAGCGCCTCCGCCTTCGTCATCAAGATCTTCGACAGCTTCGCATAATTTTTCTGCAGCGTCTCATTATCATAAATGACTTCCTTGAGGCTTTCGTACTCCTCCTTCGCCTTCGCTGCGTAGGAGAGCACATCCGAGAGCTCGGGGCCATATTTCCTTTTCATTTCCCGGATCACTTCATCCCGGTCCTGTAGCTCCGTCAGCTCCTCCTCCGAGAAATCGGTATCGGAAATATAGGAGTCCAGCCCGCTGATAGCATCCTCAAGCGCGTAAGCCGCTGTATTCAAAGACTCTACGAAGGAATCCAGCGTATCGTCGTAGCGAGACACAGAGGAAATCTCCTGCGCTGCCTCGCCCACCGCATCCTGGGGCCCACCATCAGCAGTGAGTGAGTCCAGTGCGCTGTGAACCGCGCGGAAAATGCGCTCGTGATTTTGCAGCACCGAGAGCTTTTTCTCAATTTCCTCATCCTCCCCCATTTGGAGGCCAGCCGAAGAAATCTGTTCCAGCTCCCACTCCAAGATGTCGAGCCGCCGCTCCCGCTCCTGCTTGCGGTTCTCGTAGTCATCCAGTGCATCCTTCAGACGCTTCCACTCTTTATAGGATTCTCTATAGGAACGGTAAGCCTCCACCACCTCCGGCGTGCCGGAGTCCACCATGCGCTCACAGAAAGGAATGGAGAGCAGCTCCATATTATCATTCTGCTCATGGAGACGGACGAGCATCTTTCCCACCTGCTGCAGCTGCTTCACGGTGCAGAAATCTCCATTGATGGTGCAGAGCCCGCGGCCCGAGCGATTCAGCTTGCGGGAAAGAATCACCTGGTGCCCGTCGCACTCAAATCCCATTTCCTTCAGCGCATCGGCGATTTCCTCATCACCGTAAAAGACCCCTTCCACCTTGAAAGCGTCCGCCCCGGTGCGGATGAGATCCGTCTTCGCCCGCCGACCGGTCAGCACCGCCAGCGCATCGATGAGGATGGATTTTCCCGCGCCGGTCTCGCCGGTGAAAATGGTGACTCCGCCGGTAAGATCGATCACCGTGTCCTCGATGATGGCAAAATTCACGATATGAAGACTTTGAAGCATAGTCCTATCCTCACATTAACTCTTGATCATAGCCTGGATTTTCTTCAAAACCCCAGGCACATCCTCCGGCGAACGCAGAATCATCAGTACCGTATCATCGCCGGCCAGGGTGCCGATCACCTCGTCCCCCTTGGCATGGTCGATGGCAAAAGCCACCGCCGATGCAGACCCCGGCATGGTATGAAGCACCACCATATTCATGGCGCTGTCGATTTTAATCACCGACTGCTGGAAAAGGAGCGCCGTGTGATTCTTGGAAATCATAGCCGGCTTCTCATTGGACAACGCATAGCGATAGTGGCCATCCTTGTAAGGGATCTTCAAAAGCATCAGATCCTTGATGTCGCGAGACACGGTAGCCTGGGTCACCACGATCCCCTCCTGCCGAAGCGCCTGCGCCAGCTCCTCCTGGGTCTCGATCACCTGATTCTGGATGATTTCCTTGATCTTCATGATTCTATAGCGTTTCATATGAAGCCCTCCTGTCATTTATAAAAATACTTCTCTGTATATCCTGCAAGTTGCATAAACGAAAAGAAATATGCCCATCCTTTCGGATACTTTTCTTTTTTCATTTTAAATCATACTATGAATAAGGTCAATATTTTTGCGCATAAAAATTAGAAATATACGAATATAGGGATAAGGGATAAGGCGCGCCTACCGCTACGTGACCTCCTTCCTTTGGAAGGAGGTCACGTAGCGGTAGAGGTTGGTTCCATTGCTGGACCTCCTTCCTTTGGAGAGGCCGCTGAAAAAGTCCCTGTTTCATGTATAGACCTTATTTTTATTCAT
>CAVKMC010000066.1:8696-8964 GCA_963657285.1 Agathobacter sp. | reverse complement strand
TAACCGATAACCGATAACCGATAACCGATAACCGATAACCGGTAACCGGTAACCGGTAACCGATAACCGGTAACCGATAACCGATAATCGATAATCGATAATCGATAATCGATAACCGATCGCCGATAACCGATGACCGATAGCCGATAACCGGTTACCGGCTACCGACCACCGACTACCGACTACTTGCAATTTCTAGAATAGAAAAGTGTAAAATGTTGCAAAAATCTATTCCAAAATGAGCAGAAACCCTTGCTTTCGATTTCCC
>CAVKMC010000066.1:0-8686 GCA_963657285.1 Agathobacter sp. | reverse complement strand
CTTGGCTCGACGCGGTATTATATCCAGTCGGCCTACGCGTTGCCCGATGAGGCGAAGCGGATGCAGGAAATACGGCCGCTTCGGAAAATCGATGATTCATTCAAGAAGATTGTAATCACGAAGGACATGGTACAGCCCTATTATGATGACTATGGCATTTTGACGATGAACATCTATGATTTCCTGCTGGATCGGTCCTGCCTGGAAAGAGCGTAGTGGAATAGAAAAGTGTGAAATGTTGCAAAAATCTATTCCAAAGCTTGATGAAGGGCTTGATTTTCTGTGCTGAAGCGATTTCTTCCATTTGACACTATTTATTTTTGATGATATATTTGAATGAAAATTTCAAACCAAGAACGCCAATAGGAAGACGTTTATGAAGGCGATGAAGAGAAGAAGTAGATACTTATAAGTCTCACAGAGAGTCCGGAGGGTGGAAACGGATAGATGGCGGTATCGAAATGCATCTTTGAGCAGGAGCATCTGAAGTGAGTAGGATCTCCCGGGAGCGACCCGATATAGTGCAGAGTATAGGAAATATATTTCCAGGAGATACTCTTAGAGGTGTGTGCAGCGATGCATATATGAAATTGGGTGAGAATCACGGAGCTTCCGTCCCTTTGTGGGCGGAAGCTTTTTGTATTTTATAGGTCGTTTGAGGGGCGACCGGAAAGAGGGGCTATGGGATTTTATTTGGTGAAGCGTTTGGTACAGTCCTTGTTTGTACTGCTGGGGATTACGGTGGTGGTTTTCTTCGTGCTCCATTTGTCCGGCGACCCGGTGCAGCTCATGGTGCCGCCGTCGGCATCGCAGGCGGAGGTAGAAGCGCTTCGAGAAAAAATGGGTTTTAATGATCCGATTCATCAGCAGTATATCCGTTTCCTGACAGATATTTTGCATGGAAATTTCGGGACCTCTTACTATTACAATGAACCGGCTATGAAGATCGTGCTGGACCGTTTCCCGGCTACGGTGAAGCTGGCGTCCTGCGCTATGGTGATCGCGCTCTTGCTCGCCATCCCGGCAGGCATCCTGGCAGCGGTGAAAAGAAATAGCCGCGTCGATGCGGTGATCCGCTCTCTGGCGCTTCTGGGCCAGTGCATCCCGTCCTTCTGGTTCGGCATCATGATGATCCTTCTTTTCTCTGTGAAGCTTCATCTCCTGCCCACCGGCGGCAACGAAACTGCGAAGTCTCTCATCCTTCCGGCTATCACGCTGGGACTTTTTTCGGCGGCTTCGGTGACTCGCGTGCTGCGCTCTAGCATGATCGAGGTGATGGGGAAGGAATTCATCACCGTGGCCATTGCCAAGGGGCTACCGGGCTACTTGGTCATCATGAAGCATGCCTTCAAAAATGCATTCAGCTCGGTCATGACCATCGTGGGCATGCAGTTCGCCGGCCTTTTGGGCGGCTCAGTGATCACGGAGACCGTTTTCGCGTGGCCCGGCGTGGGACGACTCATCGTGCAGTCCATCACCAATAATGATTTCATGGTGGTAGAGGCTACGGTGATTCTCCTGGCCAGTATTTTTGTTTTGATTAATTTCGTGGTGGATGTGCTCTATTGCGTCATCAACCCGCGTGTAAAGATGCAGTGAGGTCGGCTATGCTAAAAAGTTTGATGCGAAGCAAGACAGGGCTTTTGGGAGCCGGCATTCTGGTCTGCATTTTGTTTGCGGCAGTGTTTGCCAATTTCCTGGCGCCCCAGGATCCCTACGCCCAGGACATCATGCACAAACTCATGAATCCGGTGTGGGCGCCAAAGAGCGATGGCCATTATCTCTTGGGGACTGACCAGCTGGGACGAGACATCCTCTCCCGCTTGATTTACGGCAGCCGCATCACCTTGATGGTGGCTTTTGCCGGCACCGTGGCTGCTGGGGTGATTGGGATTTTCTTTGGTTGTCTTTCCGGTTACTACGGCGGCTGGATCGACGCGGTGATCATGCGCATCGCCGACATTCAGCTTTCCTTTCCTTTCATCCTTTTGGCCCTCTTCATTGCGGCGGTTCTTGGGCCCGGCGTGGACAATGTCATCCTCGTGGCCTGCCTGTGCTTCTGGGTGCAGTATGCCCGCATGGTGCGAGGAGAAATCCTTTCCATCCGTGAAATGGAATATGTAGAAGCTATCCGCGCCTTGGGCGGCAGCGATTTCCGTATCATTTTCATGCACATCCTGCCGAATGTGATGAATATGGTGGTCATCATCGGCACCTTGGAAATGGCGCGCATCATTTTGATGGAAGCGGCTCTCTCTTTCTTAGGCCTCGGCGTCCCGGTGGATGTGCCCACCTGGGGTCGCATGCTGGCGGAAAGCCGCGTGAACCTGGTGAGCTATCCCTGGCACGCCATTTTCCCCGGCGTCCTCATTACCTTGACTGTGCTTGGGGTCAACCTGGTGGGCGACTGGCTCCGCGATTATTTGGATCCCAATTTGGATGTGTAGGAGGCCGCTATGAGTGAAGAAATATTGAATGTAGAGCACTTGACGGTCTCCTTTACCACCAAGCGCGGGACCGCGAAGGCGGTCAATGACGTGAGCTTTACCTTGCACAAGGGAGAAATCCTTGGGCTCGTAGGCGAGTCGGGCTGCGGGAAGAGCGTCACCAGTAAGAGCATCCTCCGGATCCTTCCGCCGGAAATCGCGAAGGTGTCCGGGCAGGTGGCTTACAAGGGGATGGACATCCTCTCCCTTCCCATGAAGGAGCTGGAAAAGTATAGAGGAAATCAGATTTCTATGATTTTCCAAGAGCCGATGGTGAGCTTGGATCCTCTATTTACTGTGGGCAATCAGCTTCGCGAGGTGCTGATGGTTCATGAAAAAATGAAAAAGGAAGAAGCAGACCAAAAGGTCTTGGAGATGCTGAAGGAAGTGGGCATCCCTTCGCCGGAAATCCGCATGAAGCAGTATCCCTTCGAGATGTCCGGCGGCATGCGCCAGCGTGTGATGATCGCTATGGCGCTGCTCTTGCATCCGGATATCCTGATCGCTGATGAGCCCACCACCGCTTTGGACGTGACCATTCAGGCGCAGATCCTGAAGCTTTTGAAGGACATCAATCAGAAATTTGGCACCGCCATCATTTTGATCACCCATGACCTGGGGGTCATCGCCGAGTGCGCCGACCAGGTGGCGGTCATGTACGCCGGCAGGATCGTAGAGAAGGCCACGGTGCGGGAGATTTTCAAGGATCCAAAGCATCCCTACACCCAAGGGCTTCTCCAGTCGGTGCCGACCCTGGAAAAGCAGGAGGGCGAGCTGCACTCCATCACCGGCATCGTCCCGAGCATTTACCATTTGCCCAAGGGCTGCGCCTTTGCGGAGCGCTGTCCCTACGCCATGGCCTGCTGCCATGAGGGCGACGTGCCGGAGGTCGTGGAAGGAAATCGGATGATTCGCTGCTGGAAAGAGAAAGGAGCTGTGGACGCATGATGGACGATATCATTTATGAAGCCAAAGCTCTGAAGAAATGGTTTCCTGCAGACAAATCGATTTTCAATCGCTCGCGGAGCTATGTGAAGGCGGTGGACGGCGTCTCCCTCAAGGTGCATCGCGGCGAGACGCTGGGTATCGTCGGCGAGTCGGGCTGCGGGAAATCCACGCTGATCCGTCTCATGATGCGGCTGCTGCCATTGACGGAGGGCGAGCTTTTCTTTGAAGGGGAAAACATCACCAAAATCCGCGGCGATGCCATGAAGCTGCTGCGAAGAGATATTCAGATCGTTTTCCAGGATCCCTATGCAGCCTTAAATCCGCGCCAGCGAGTGCGCGACATGTTGGGCGAAGCCATTGACCTGGGAAATGAAATCCTCCTTTTCAGCGAGCGGCAAAAGGAAATCGCCCGTCTTTTGGACATGGTGGGGCTGCCGCAGGACGCAGCGGATAAATTTCCTCACGAATTTTCCGGCGGCCAAAGGCAGCGCCTCTGCATCGCCCGGGCGCTGGCGGTGAAGCCAAAGCTCATCATGTGCGATGAATGCGTGTCGGCTCTCGATGTGTCCATCCAGGCGCAGATCATCAATCTTTTGATGAAGCTGCAAAAGGAAATGGGACTCACACTGGTCTTTGTTTCTCATGACCTTCGCGTGATCCGCCACATCGCTGACCATGTGGCGGTGATGTACTTGGGCAAGCTTTTGGAATACGGAGAGAGTGAGGAGCTTTTCACAAATCCCCAGCATCCCTACACCAAGGCGCTGCTCTCCACCATTCCCGTGGCAGACCCGGATGCGAAGAAGAATCCCATCGTCCTCACCGGCGACATCCCCAGCCCCATCCACGCGCCTACGGGCTGCCCCTTCCATACCCGTTGCTGGATGGTGAAGGGCGGCTGCAGCCATGTGGATTGTGCCTTGAAGGAATGTGGTCATGACCATGTGACCGCGTGCCTGTACTATAAAGAAATGAACGAAAAATTGAATAAAGGAGGAGACAAATGAGTTTTCTTGAAGAAGCCAATGCATTGGTACCGGAGCTGTTGGAGTTTAGACACTACATTCACGAACACGCAGAGACCGGCTTCGAGCTGCCTTTGACCACGAAGGCCATCACCGACCGGCTCGATGCGCTGGGCGTGCCCTGGGAAAATGTGGGCGGCGGCATCGTGGCCACTGTGGGAAGCGGCGAGAAAAATATCCTGCTCCGTTCGGAAATGGATGCGCTGCCGATGGTGGAAGAAAATGATCTGCCCTTCCGCTCTCACACGAACCGGGCTCACATGTGTGGCCACGACCTCAATGCGACCTTGCTCCTTGGCACCATCACGCTGATGAAGAAGCATGAAGCAGAGCTGAAGGGCCAGCTGGTGGCGCTCTTCCAGCCCAACGAGGAGGGCACTGACAGCCCCTCCGGCGCAGATCAGGTGTACAACGCCGGTTTCCTGGAAAAATATCATGTGAAGAAGGGCTTCCATTTCCACATGAATGCCAAGAGCCCGCTGAACTATCTGAATTACGGCAAGGGCCGCGTCTTTGGCGCCAGCTCGTCCTTCCGTATCACATTGACCGGCAAGAGCGCCCACGGCTCTCGCTCCTACGAAGGCCGGGACCCCATGAATGCAGCCATTCACCTGTCCAATATCATGTACAGTATCGTGCAAAAGGAAGTGGATGTATTCCGTCACACCATTTTCTACATCCTTCCCTTCAGCGCCAGCACTTGCAATATGATTCCTGATGAAATCGTGATGAACTGCCGGCTCCTCTGCTACGACGACGATGTGACGCCGTATCTCATGGAGCGTTTCCAGGAAGCCGCCGAAGGCATCGGCATCGCGCTCCGGGTGAAAACGAAATTTGAAAAATTATCCTTCGTGCCGGGCATCGAGGCTACGCCGGAATTCACCGATTTGCTTTTGAAATCCGCAGCGAAAGTGCTCCCGGCGGATCGTATTTCCAAAGTGCTGGAAGTGAAGCGCGGGGCCGAAGACTTCTCCTTCATCGGAAATCATCTGGACGCTCGCACCTGCTTCTTCCTCGGCGCCGGCCCCACGGAAGACGAGCCTTATGAATATGGCCAGCACAGCACCAAGGTGGTGTTCAATGAAAAGACGATTCCCGTAGGCGTGGCCCTGGAGTCCACCATGGTCTATGATTATCTCAATGGAGATGAAGAATAGAATTTCTATGATTTCAAAGAAGAATAGGAGAGAGAACATGAAAAAAGCTTGGATGAAAGCAGCGCTCGCTGCGGCTCTTGTAGGCAGTGCCTTTTTGACTTTCGGTTGCGGAGATTCCAAATCATCCGGCAGTAGCGAAGGACCGAAAACCATCACCATCGCAGCCCCGGTGGATATCAATACGCTGGACCCGCGAAATGGCAGCGGCACCATCACCACCAACGTGATGTCCTACCTCTATGACAGCCTTCTCAAAACCGATGAGAATGGCAAGATCGTCCCGAACCTGGCGGAATCCTATAAGCAGGTAGACGCTACGACCTGGGAATTCAAACTGAAGAAGGATGCGAAATTCTCCGACGGCACGGCGCTGACCGCAGAGGATGTGAAATATACCGTAGACTCCTTCAAGGATCCCTCTAAGAATTTCAAACTGGCTAGCGATTACAAATTCATGGAAATCGTAGTCAAGGATCCGCAGACCTTTGAAATCAAGCTACAGAAGCCATTCCAGAGCTTGCCGCTCCGCCTGACCTGCATGTGCATCCTGCCGAAGGGCTACCTGGAAAAGGTAGGCGATGAAGAATTCGCGAAGAAGCCAATCGGCTCCGGCCCATACAAGATTCAGGAATGGACCAAGGATAACCAGATCGTCCTCGTGAAGAATGAAAACTACTACGGCACCAAGCCGAAGGCTGACAAAGTGGTATTCAAGATCATTCCGGAAGCCGCTTCCCGTATGGCAGCCCTGGAATCTCACGAAGTGGATATTATTTCCGGCGTGCAGACCTCCGAAGTGGAACGTCTGAAAAATGTGTCCGGCGTCAAAGTCGTAGGCGGCCCGACCACCCGCGTCATTTTCTTGGGCATGAACCTGAAGGTGGATTCTCCTTTGAAGGAAAAGAAGGTTCGCCAGGCTTTGAACTACGCAGTGAACAAAGACGAAATCGTGAAGGGCGTGCTGGATGGCAATGCGACCCCGATCGCGACCATCGCCACCCCGCAGTATCAGTTCTATGATAAGAGCGTGCCGATTTACGAATACAATCCGGAAAAGGCCAAGGAACTTTTGAAGGAAGCCGGCTACCCGGATGGATTTGAAATCCAGATGTCCTTGACCGAAAGCTACATGAATGGGCAGGATGTAGCGCAGGCTATCAGCGGCCAGCTGGCGAAGGTGGGCGTGAAGGTGACTCCGGTGATGGAAGCCTCCAATGGCCGCACACCGAAATTCAAGAGCGCTACCATTCTTCCGCTTTACATGATGGGCATCGGCGGACCATACTCCGACATCGACCTGGTTTCTAAGATTTCCTTCTCCACCGGCGAACGCTACTCCACTTGGAGCGATCCGGCCTTCGACTCCCTGCGTGAAAAGGCTGAGGAAACCATCGACCCCACCGAAGCACAGGCTGCATGGACCGTGCTGCAGCACTACATCAGCGAAGAAGCTCCGGCTGTCTTCCTCTACCAGCAGCATATGATCTATGCCTACAATTCGGATAAACTCTCCGGATTCAAACCGCACCAGGATGAACATATCGTCGTCACCGATGTGGATGTGAAATAAGTTTTCCTTATTGAATGTAAAAAGCAGAAGCTTTGGAAATATCCCAGAGCCTCTGCTTTTTCATTTTAGGAAAAATAGTAAAATGCGCCCCGACCACCGACTACCGGCCACCGCCTGCCAAACGCGTCCTGATCGCTGACTACTGATCACTGATTACTAAGGCCCACCGACTACTAATTCCTGTTGCCAAAATCTGTTATAATCTAAGAAATTGTTATTTTATTAGAGAGGCGATGATGGAAGCGAATGACGGAAGAAATATATTCAGTCAGTGATATCAACCGTCTGATCAAGGATGTGCTTGACCATGTGCCACAGCTTGGGCGAGTGCAAGTGACGGGAGAGATTTCGAATTTCAAAAAATATCCTTCAGGGCATTGCTATTTCACTTTGAAGGATGGCGCGTCGGCGCTGAAGTGTGTCATGTTCGCCGGGCGGGCGCGGTATTTGCGTTTCCAGCCAGTGAATGGAAATAAAGTAGTAGCCAGCGGGCAGATTTCTGTGTACGAGCGGGACGGCGTGTATCAGCTCTATGTGAGCAGTCTTTCGCCCCAGGGCGCCGGCGCGCTTCTGGAGGCCTACGAGAAGCTGAAGGCGAAGCTGGCGGCGGAGGGACTCTTCGAACAGGCGCGAAAGAAGCGTCTTCCGCTCCTTCCTAAGTGTGTGGGCATCGTCACGTCTCCGGCGGGCGCGGCGGTGCACGATGTGATCACCGTGTCACGCCGGCGCGATCCCGGCGTGAAGCTTTACCTCTATCCCGTGAAGGTGCAAGGCGAGGGTGCGGCGGAGGAAATCGTTTCTGCCATCCGCTTCTTCAATGAGGTGCATCCGGTGGACGTTTTGATCGTGGGACGCGGCGGCGGGTCCATCGAGGATCTGTGGGCCTTCAATGAGGAGCCAGTGGTGCGGGCCGTGGCAGCGTCACGGATTCCTGTGGTCAGCGCTGTGGGTCACGAGACGGATTTCACTCTTTGCGATTTCGCAGCGGACCGGCGGGCGGCGACGCCTTCTCAGGCAGCGGAAATCGTTGCGCCGGATATAGAAGCCTATCGGAATGGCATCATGGCCATGGCGGCGCACGGAAAAGATCTGGTAGAGAAACGGATCAGTGATGAGAGGCGGCGTCTCTCGTCGCTCATGGGCTCCTGGATTTTCCGACAGCCCGAGCGTCTTTTGGCGGATCCGTCCCAACGGCTGGACCGGGCCATGCAAGGGCTGGAGCAGGCCATGGAGGACAGCTGCCGCGAGAAGGGGCAGAGGCTTTCCTTGGCGGCCGCCAGGCTGCAGGCCCTGAGTCCGCTGTCGGTCCTGGTGCGCGGCTACGGCATTACTCAGAAGCGGGATCGCTCGGTGGTGAAGAGCGTGAACGACGTGGCCATCGGTGAGCCGATCATGACGCGCCTTCAGGATGGCGCTTTGATTTCTGTGGTGCAAGGGAAACACTGATTAAATCGTTTTCAAAAATCATTCTTGAATTTTTATTCAGAGCGAGGAAAT
>CAVKMC010000065.1:0-9016 GCA_963657285.1 Agathobacter sp. | reverse complement strand
TTATCGAGCTTTTTCAGACATTTTTTAGTGGGAAAGTTGAGTTACTAATTACTAAATTCCTATCGCTTACCCCCTCCGCGGTGCTATAATGAAAGCCATAGGATAGAGAATTGTATTTCTTTGAAAGGAGAACGTTATGAAGAAATGGATTGTTGCCTCTGTGGCAGCTGCTTCTTTGATGGTAGGTGGCATGACGTCTTATGCAGACACTATGGTTTTGTCCGGCGGGGAAAAGCTGGACCTGGGGGTTGTCAGCGTGTATGATGGGGAGCGTTCTTTCTTCGGGAGCCAGATCCACGACTGGCTCATGGATGACGGCACCGCCAAGACCATCGAGAAGGCGCTGAATGAGGAGAAGGTTTTCCCAGAAGGCTCTACCTACGCGAAGGAAGCATCGCAAATGGCCGTGGACATCCTGCGCCGCGGCAAGGTGTACCAGGTGCGTTCGGTGGACCAGGGCACCTACTATCAGGGCATGGTGATTTCCTTCTCCCTTTCGGACCAGGAAATGATGCAGATGGCTCTGTACGGCAAAGCGCTGGATACAAAGGATGAAAAGAAAGAGGACAAAGCGCCTGCAGCTCCGGCGGAGGAAGCCAAGGATGATGAGCTGGACGATTTGCCGCTCCTTACCTCCTTCGTGGACGACATTGATTTCAAGGTGCAGAGCGATTGGAAGGAGGCTACCTCCAAGGCGGGCCTCTCTTATGAAACCGGCAGCGCACAGATCACTCTCAAGCGCAAAGGCCTCTCGCTCCCGCTCTTCCTGAAGGGCATCATCATGCGCGAAGCTGACAAGACTACCTATACACTCCTGGCTTCTGACCAGGCATCGGGGAAATATTTGGAACCGGTAGTGGATAAGGCATTGGCCGGAGCGAAGAAATGAAAAAAGCGTGCTTAGCTTTGGGGGTTTTGGCGCTCCTGGCGGGGCCTTTGGCTCATGGCGAGGAGGCCAAGGAGGCGCCTTTGCTGGACGAGGTGGCGCTAGAACGATTTGCCTCTTTGCCTGAGGATCTGGAAGCGGGATTGGATTTGTACACCTTGGGACACGCGCAGGGGATTTTGTCCTCCCTGTCCATGCCCAAGGGCGCCTCGATTTCCACGCACGCGATCCCCGGGTGGTCGCTCCCTGATGCGTCGGGGCTTCTTACCATGGAAGGAAAGAAATACACCGGCGTAGCTCTGGCGGCGGGCATCGAGCTCAGCGGAGAAGAGGCAGAGAAAGCCTTCGGCGGCATGTTCATGTCCGGCGGCTTCACGCCGGAGGCGGGAGAGAAGATGCTGCATTTCAATGTGAGCCTTTTGAAAGCGGAAGGCCTTTTGAATGAATTTTTCCTCACCATCGCCAAAGGCACTCGCGCCGCGACCGGCGAGCCCTTGCCCTATGATTTCCTGATCCTGGACATGGTGCACGTGGAGCAGCTCCATCGCGTCATGACGGCGCCGAAAACCTATAGCTTTGCTATGAGGCCCTACATGGTGGTGGACGGCTTCTCACTGCCTCTCTACCTTCGCGGCTTCGCATCGAAGACGGAGACAGGCTATCGCTTCCTCCTCTTTGTGACCTTAGACAGCTTCCGCGAACAACTAGACCAGGTGACCTATGAAATGATTCATAAGAAATAAAAAAAGCAGCGATCGAAAGGTCGCTGCTTTTTGCGTGCGTGGGTTTGCGTGGGAGGAATAAGTTAGGAGTGAGCGCCATATCCCTTATCCCTTGTCCCCTATCCCTGATAAAAACAATTCATGCACCCTCGTATCCTCCCCCACTTCGGGGTGGAAGGAGAGGGCGATCTGATTTCTATAGCGGGCGGCCACGATGCGGCTGTCTACGACGGAGAGGATTTCTACCTCCGGGTCTGCCTCGGTGATGAAGGGGGCACGGATGAAGTTCATGCGCATGGGGCCGATGCCCTTCACCTCGGCGGTGGTGATGAAGCTCCCGAGTTGTCGGCCGTAGGCGTTTCGCTCCACGGTGACCGGGAGCGTGGCAAAGCCGCGGCACTTGTCATTGGCGATGCGCTTGGCGAGAAGGATCATCCCCGCGCAGGTGGCCAGCACCGGAAGGCCTTGCTCGATTTTTTCCTTGAGCGGCAGGAGCAGCCCTTCGTCGGCAAGGAGCTTTCCCTGCACCGTGCTCTCGCCGCCGGGCAGCACCAGCCCATCCATGGGACGGGACAGGTCAGATAGATTTCGTATTTCAAAGCACTCCGCCCCCAGGGAGGTGAGCATGTCCTCATGCTCGATGAAAGCTCCCTGCAGGGCGAGGACACCGATGGATTTTTTCATTGGAGACTCCTTTTGAAAATGGGTAAGGCGCGTTTTTCCTGCTTCGACATAGCTAGGAGCTATCAGCTTGGAGCTTGGAGCTCGGCTAGTGGCTAGTCGGTAGAGATACAAGGTCTCGTGTCTGCGCGCCTTGCTTCAAGAATCTACTGCCAAGTATGCCTACTGCCACTAGCCAAGCTCATAGCTCCTAGCTCCAAGCTCCTAGCTATGAGGGCGCAGGTAAGCATGCCCATATCCCTAAAAACTATTTCCCTCTCTCCGCCATGAGCAGCTGGATTTCGCTTTCATTGATGCCCACCATGGCTTCTCCTAGGTCGGTGGAGAGCTGGGCTAGGATTTCCGGGTTCTGGTAGTTAGTGACGGCTTTGACGATGGCGGCGGCGCGTTTGGCCGGGTCGCCGGATTTGAAGATGCCGCTACCAACGAAGACGCCTTCGGCGCCGAGCTGCATCATGAGGGCCGCGTCAGCGGGAGTGGCCACGCCGCCGGCGGCGAAGTTCACCACCGGGAGCTTCTTGTGGTCGTGGACGTAGCACACCAGCTCATAGGGGACGGCGAGCTCCTTTGCGGCTTCGAAGAGCTCGTCCTTTCTTTTGGAAGCGATGGCGGAAATCTGGGCATTGATTTTCCGCATGTGCCGGACCGCCTGGATGATGTCGCCGGTGCCGGGCTCGCCTTTGGTGCGGATCATGGAGGCGCCTTCGGAAATCCGGCGGAGCGCTTCGCCTAAATCCTTGGCGCCGCAGACGAAGGGGACTTTGAAGGCGTGCTTGTCGATGTGGTAGAGGTCGTCAGCCGGCGAGAGCACTTCGCTTTCGTCAATGTAATCGATTTCAATGGCTTCCAAGATTTGCGCTTCCACAAAGTGGCCGATGCGGCACTTGGCCATGACGGGGATGGAGACGGCTTCCTGGATGCCGCGGATCATTTTCGGGTCACTCATGCGGGATACGCCGCCGGCAGCGCGGATGTCTGCAGGGATGCGCTCCAAGGCCATGACCGCAGCGGCGCCGGCCTCCTCGGCAATCTTCGCCTGCTCCGGCGTGGTGACATCCATGATGACGCCGCCCTTCAGCATCTGCGCCAGCTGGCGGTTGAGTTCGTAACGTTCGTTGTTTTCCATGGTGGTGTTCCTTTCTGATGGGAAATTGTAGTAGGAGTTGATTGAAAGTGAGGAGTGAGGAGTGGAGGTGCGCCGCATCAAATTAAAAAAGCGGCGCGAGTTTTGAAATAAGAAAATGGATTTGGCCATTTTGGCACGATCGTTATCCGTTGGCTATGTAATCGGTTGTCAGGAAGACGGTGAGCACGCCGACTTTTCAAATTTGCGGCGCTTTCTGATTTGTGCGCCGCACTACCACTCCTAACTCCTCACTTTTGAATGATTTCCATTCCATATCCCTAAATTTTGGTCAATTTAAAAGAAGAGCAAGAAATCTGATGCTGAAAGTCATATTTCCGTCTTCTTTGTATATGAAAATGAGGGGGCAAGAAAAGGGGTAATGGGGTAAGGGATTTCCTGCCCACTCCTTTCATCGAAATATTTCATCAATAATTTCCATCGATGAGCTTCTTCGCCAGCTCGTGGAGCTTCCATTTCCAGATGAGGAAGGGGCCGCAGATGACGCCGAAGAGAGCCTGGAGGATTTCATAGGGGAGCTTGATCCACGCATAGGCCGGGGTGCTGTAGACATACGCGCGGCCCAGCGAGTAGCCGGTGACCATGATGACGGCGCCTACGAGGACGGCGATCACTGTGGCGAGCTTCGGCTTCTCTTGGAAGCATTGATGGGCGATGTAGGAAATCACCATGGCCTGCAGTCCATGGGTGACGAGGGATACAAACATGGGGAGGGGATAGAAAAAGAAATCTCCCAGAAACGCGCCGACGCCGCCGACGAGGAAGGCGCCCAAGGGGTCGAGCATCAAAGCGGCGGTGACGATGATGATGTCATTCAGGTACAGATGCCCTCCCGGCACCGGCAGGCCGAAGGAGGAAAGGCTCACATTGATAGCCATCAAAAGGCCGCAGATGGTGAGCCAACGGGTATTGTGTTTCGCCGGCGCGATCAAAGCGCGGGGTGATAAGGTTTCTTCGTGTGTCATGATGATTCTCCTTGTGTATCAGTATGCCATGGATTATAATACGAAACTGGATATATGAAAATGCCCAAAAATGATTTTAAAAATAGGACCAGATTTGGGGATAAGGGACAGGGGACAAGGGATAAGGCGCGCCTTCCGCAATGTAATCTCCTTCCTTTGGAGAGGCCACTGAAAAAGTCCTGTTTCGATGTATGGCCCTTATTTTTATGCAGGAAATCGCGTGATGAGAGGCGCTCAAGCCCGATTCTTTCGCGCGCATTTTGCATAAAAATTACCCCTATGCACGAGGAGGGGACTTTTTCAGCGGCCTATCCTTTGGAAGGAGGGGGACCGCGAGGCAGTGGAGGTTGGCCCGCTTTTACCTGCTTCGTCATAGCTTGGAGCTTGGAGCCTGGAGCTTGGAGCTTTGTTGGAATCAGTAGGCATTCTTAACGGTCGATTCGTGAAGCAAGTGCGCGGACGCCGAGCCCTATGATTCTAGCGCATAGCATGCCTACTGATACCAGTCGAGCTCCAAGCTCCAAGCTGAAATTTCCAAGCTATGACGAAGCAGGTACGCGGGTTCTTATCCCTTATCCCCTGTCCCTTATCCCTAAACCGATACCGTTAAAAGGAGCACACACATGACCGCCTACATGAAGCTATACATCACACTCCGCGAGCAGATCACCCGCGGCGTTTATGGATACGGCGCGCGGCTGCCTTCGAAGAGGCGGCTGGCGGATAGTTATGGCGTGAGTCTCATTACTGTGGCTCACGCTTATGATTTACTTTTGGAAGAAGGCTACGTGGAGGGACGGGAGCGGAGCGGGTACTTTGTGATTTATCGGGAAGGGGAAGCGCTTCCGGTGGCGGCGCCGCGGAAATCTTCCCGGACCTTGGAGACGGCGAAGGTGGAAATCCGCGAGGCCGGCGGCAGGGAATTATTTCCTTTCTCTGCCTTTGCGAAGACCATGCGAAGCGTCCTCTCTTTTTACGGAGAAAAAATTTTGAATCCCTCACCAAATCATGGCTGCCGGGAGCTGCGGGAAGCCATCGCCTCCTACCTGGCGAGAAGCCGGCACATGGAGGTGACGCCGGAGCAAATCCTGATCGGCTCGGGGGCGGAGTATTTGTACGGCCTTCACATCCAAGTGCTGGGGCGCGAAAAAGTTTTTGCCCTGGAAAATCCGTCCTACGAAAAAATAAAAATGGTCTACGATGCGAATCAGGTGGCGGTGGAGCTTCTCTCCATGGGCGCCGAGGGCATCGAGTCCGAGGAGCTGGCTCGAAGCCGAGCGTCAGTGCTCCATGTGACGCCATTCAATAGCTATCCCTCCGGCATCACCGCCACTGCGTCGAAGCGGGCGGAGTACATCCGTTGGGCGAAGGAAAGAAATGGGGTCATCATCGAAGACGATTTCGATTCGGAATTTACACTTCTCTCGAAGCCCGAGGACACGCTTTTTTCTTTAGAGCCTCATGGTTCGGTGATTTATATGAATAGCTTTTCGAAAACCATCGCTCCCTCCATCCGCGCGGGCTACCTGGTGCTGCCGGAGAAATGGATGGGCCCCTATGAAGAAAAGGTGGGCTTCTACTCCTGCACCGTCCCGGTCTTCGACCAGCTGGTGCTGGCAGAATTCATCAACCAAGGCCACTTCGAAAGGCACATCAATCGGGTGAGACGATGGAGGAGGATGAAAGGCTGAAGCGTGATTGACTGCTTCGCCATAGCTAGGAGCCTGGAGCTTGGAGCTTGGATCTCGGCTGGTGTCAGTTTAGATCCATAGAGTTCGGCGTCTGTGCGCCTGCTTCATGAATCAATCGCTAAGTATGCCTACTGACGCCAATAGAGCTCCAAGCTCCAGGCTCCTAGCTCAAAGCTATGAAGAAGCAGGCACGCGGGTCCTTATCCCTTATCCCAAAGCGAAAAGCGGTTCTCTGCATCAAACGCAGAGAACCGCTTTTGTATTTCCTTATCGATTATGCCCAAAGAACGCCTTTGCTACTTCCGGGAAGGAGATGTAGCTAAGCAGGTCTTCCATGCTGGCGTCCGGGTAGCCGTCTTCGGCCAGGCGCTGGCGGAATTTTTCCAGCTGCGGGGGGATGAGGTCTGCCGGGCGGCAGGTGATGGGTTCCTTATTTCCGATGGCCAGGCGCTGCACTTCCGGATCAATGGGCGCCGGGGTGCGGCCGTATTTACCGGCCACCAGGTCGCGGACCTCGCGGGGGATCATCTTGTAACGGCCAAGCGCTACATTGAGGACTGCCATGGTGCCGACGATCTGGCTGGTGGGTGTCACGAGAGGCGGATAGCCCAGCTCTTTTCTCACCCGAGGCATTTCCTTCAAAAGCTCGTCGTATTTATCAGCCACGCCCATTTCCTTCATCTGGTTCAGGAGGTTCGACAGCATGCCGCCGGGGATCTGGAAGGTGAGGACCTTGGGATCGATGGGGATATTGGTATTCACATGGAAATCTTCCACCAGGTCGCTCTTCACTCTCTTGAAATAGTCTGCCAGCTCGTGGAGGCGGGCGAGGTCGATGCCGGTGTCATAGGCGGTGCCCTGCAGGGTAGCCACCAGAGACTCGGTGCATGGCTGGCTGGTGGAGCAGGAGAACGGGGACAGCGCGGTGTCCACGATGTCCACGCCGGCTTCGATGGCCTTCAGGTAGGTCATGTCGCCCATGCCGGAGGTGAAGTGAGTGTGGAGCTCGATGGGGATATTGATTTCCTTCTTCAGCGCGGTGATCAGATTGTAAGCGCTGTAAGGGCGGAGCAGCCCGGCCATGTCCTTGATGCAGATGGAGTCAGCGCCCATCTGTACCAATTCCTTGCCCAACTTTACAAAGTCTTCGTCCTTGTGGTAGGGGCTGATGGTGTACACGATGCAGCCCTGGGCGTGAGCGCCGGCTTCCTTGGTGGCCCGCATGGCGGTTTCCAGGTTGCGGGTATCATTCAGCGCGTCGAAGATGCGGATGATGGAAACACCATTATCCACTGACCGCTTTACAAATTCAGTGACCACGTCGTCGGCCATGTGGGTGTAGCCCAAGACATTCTGGCCGCGGAGGAGCATCTGGATCGGCGTGTGGGGCAGATTCTTTTTCAAAAGCCGCAGGCGCTGCCAGGGGTCTTCGTGCAGGAAACGGAGGCATACGTCGAAGGTGGCGCCGCCCCAGGCTTCAATGGCGTGGAAGCCGGCGTTGTCCATTTTTTCCAAAACCGGCAGCATATCCACGATACGCATGCGGGTGGCTGCGATAGATTGATGACCGTCGCGCAGAACGGTTTCCGTGATTTTTACAGGTTTCATAGCTTTCTCCCAGATTGATTAACGAATGTGAAGTGAATCGGAAGTCACCCAGGATTGGCCAGTTTCCGGGCAGCTCTTTTCTATCTCTCAAACTGGAACCAATATATCACGGATATGATGATTAAGGAAATTTATGAAGTTAATAGTTATATAAAAGGAAATTATGGTAATTGGTAGTCAGTGGTCGGTAGTCGGTAGTCGGGGTGCGTTTGACATGAGTGCATGCACATTGCTGCCATCGGCATGTGTAATTAGCGTTAAGCAAAAATCGACCACCGACTACTAAGCCGATAGCGGAAAACGGAAAAGTTTAGGGAGCAGTCAATCTCGTACTGACTACCGACTACCGATCACCGACTACTTATTCTTCAAACAGCTTTATAAATTCCTTCACCGCCGACGGCGTGTAGGACCTATGGGGCAAGAGGAGGGAGTAGCGCCGATAGGCGTGGCGGGACTGGAGCTTGAAGAAACGGAGCGTCTTCTCGGTGCCTGTCACCAGGCGATCGCTGACGAGGGTGGCGCCGATGCCGGCGGCGGCGAGGGAGAAGGCGGTGACCAGCTGGGGGACTTGGATCTTCACGCGGGGAAAGACGCCGGCCTCTTCAAAGATGGCAAGCGTCCTGGCGCCCAAGTTGACATGCTCGTCGATGCGAATGAAATTGAAGGCCGGGAATTCGTGGAAGGGGATGGCGGTGGTGGTTTTCTTCTTATGTTTTTCATGCATGACCTGCTCGGCGGTCATGGCTTCCTCTAAGAGCCTGCTGGGCAAAAAGAAATGGGTAGGCACTGCCAGGAGGATGTTGTCATCAAAGCTGGGATAGTTTTCAAAATTTCGGATCACCTCTTCATCACAGCTGAAGGTGAAGTCCAATTTATTTTCTTTCAATAGATGGATCAATTCATCGGAGCTGGTCTCGGTCATGGTGATATTGATATTTGGAAATTGGGTGGTGAAGCGGGTGATGTAAGGCGTCAGGAGGCAGGCATTCATATAATGGGTGCCGCCGATGGCAAGGTCGCCGGCCTTGAGGCCGTGGAGGTCATCGAGCTGCTGCTTCAGCTCCTGCTCCAAAAGCATTTCTTTCTTTATATGCGCCAGATAGAGCTCGCCCACATGGGTGAGCGTTAAAGGCCGCTGCCCGCGATTGAAAATGGCGGCGCCGATTTCCTTTTCCACCTTCTTGATGGCGATGGAGAGCGCCGGCTGGGTGATGAAGAGCGCCTCGGCGGCTTTTGAAAAACTTCCGTGGAGGCAGACCTGGTAGATGTACGTCTTTTCCAATTCCATGATATAAATCTCCTTTATGGAACCATTA
>CAVKMC010000064.1:0-9245 GCA_963657285.1 Agathobacter sp. | reverse complement strand
GCTTGGATGCGTGCCGTGGCGGGACGATTGGAAATGCGGTATAGATATTCTAAAAATATCGTCTACAACAATTTCCCTTGGCCCAGTCCCACAGAGGAGCAGAAGGCGCGCATCGAGAAGACCGCCCAAGGCATTTTGGACGCTCGCGCCAAATATCCCAATGACAGCCTGGCGGCTCTCTACGACCCGCTCCTCATGCCCGCCGACCTCCGCCGCGCCCACGCAGAGAATGACAAAGCCGTCATGGACGCCTACGGCTTCCCCTGGCGCACCATGAAGGAAGAAGACTGCGTCGCCGAGCTGATGAAAATGTATCAGCGCCTTGTGAGTGAGGAGAAATAAGCATGCTTGCCTGCCTCGTCACAGCTTGGAGCCATGAGCTGGGAGCTTGGAGCTCTATTGGCGACAGCGGACATGCCGGACAGTAGAGAAGTAAAGGGCTCTGGCTATTTCCCGATAGCGAAATTACCTGCTAAGTGACACTACCCGAGCTCCAAGCTCCTAGCTCCAAGCTCCTAGCTATGAGGAAGCAGGAAAACGCGCCATATCCCTTATCCCATATCCCTTATCCCTAAAACCGAAAGCGTAAAAAGGAGAACCCAAAATGAAAAAAATCATCGTCATTACCACCGGCGGTACCATCGCCATGAAGAAGGACGAGGCCTCTGGCGGGCTGGTGCCTGCGGTCTCGGGAGAGGATCTGGCCGCCGCTGTGCCCGGGCTGTCCTCGGTGGCCGACGTGGAGGTGGTGGAGTTTTCCAATATTCCCAGCGGCTGGATGGACGCGGAGAGGATGCTGCAGCTCTCTACGCTCATCGATAGCCTCGCCGGCAAAGCCGACGGCTTCGTGGTGACTCATGGTACCGATAGCTTGGAGGAGACCGCCTTCTTCCTGGACATGACTCTTCAGACGGAGAAGCCTGTCTGCGTCACCGGCGCCATGCGCGGCGCCTCCGAGCTCTCGGCTGACGGCCCGGAGAATATCCTCTCCGCCGTCCGCGTAGCGGCGCATGACCAGTCCCAAGGCATGGGCGTCCTGGTGTGCCTGCAGGATCGCATCTATGCGGCCTATGACGTGACGAAATTCCACACCACGAATCCCGACACCTTCCGCGACCTGCACTACGGCCCTCTGGGGACGGTGTACAGCCAGGAAATCATCTACGGTCGTCGTCCCATGGGACACAAGCGCTACCATCCCACCCGCATCGAGCCGAATGTCTGGATGATCACCTGCTGGTCCGGCATGGATGGAAGCCTCATCGCCGCCGCCGGCGCGGCGGGCGTCAAAGGCCTCGTGGTAGACGCTCTGGGCTGCGGGAATGTGCCGCCCAAGTGCAAAGAAGAAATCATGAAGCTAGGAGCCGCCGGCCTTCCCATCGTCCTCACTACCCGCGTCCCCTCGGGAAGCGTCATGGAGGAGTACAGCTACGACGGCAGCGCTCTCTCCATGAAGGAAAGCGGCCTCATCCTCGGCGGCCACCTCTCGGCGTGGAAGGCCCGCCTCCTCCTCGCCATCGGCCTGGGAATGACGGGGGAGCGGGAGACGCTCCGCGAGATGTTCCTCGCTTGAAGGCGGTAAAGCGCGTTTGGCTGCTTCGTCATAGCTTTGAGCTAGGAGCTGGGAGCTCTGATGGAGTCAGTCGGCATGCTATACGGTATAGCTAGGAGGCCACGCGTCTCTGCTCTCCTTGGAGCTTTCAAGCCCAGGCTTCTAGCTCTATCAATACCGTGAAAGGCGCATGCTCCTCGACTTCACCGCTAAGCATGCCTACTGACGCCAAAGAAGCTCCAAGCTCCCAGCTCAAAGCTCCTAGCTATGACGAAGCAGGTACGCGGGCCTTATCCCTTTCTTCAAAAAATATTTCAAAAAAGTGCTTGACACCTCATTGCCTGATTGCTATAATACATAAGTCAGTCAACCACTGATGCAAACAAATACGGCGCTGACCGCTAGGTCAGGGAACAACCATGGAGAGGTGTCCGAGTGGTTGAAGGTGCATGATTGGAAATCATGTTGACGGCGAATACCGTCACGGGGGTTCGAATCCCCCTCTCTCCGCCAAATGAAAGAGCTCATCGAAGGATGGGCTCTTTTGCATTGCCAGTTTGTTTTTAAAGAAAAGTGTCAGACAGCTGTCTATGTGACGGAGGTCTGGCACTTTTTATTTTTGCGATGCATTTTTATTTCTTTAGCAGCTTTCCCTGTTCTTTCTCTATTTGCTTGATGCTCTTATCCGGCGTGGGCAGATCCTCCGGCATGGTACCGCCCAGGTCTTTGATGGTTTCGCGGACCTTCTGGCCTACGGCATAATGGGTATCGTTGGCGGCGGCCTTTCCTTTCACTTGGTCGCGGCGCAGCTTCTCATCGGTTTGGGTGGCGCGGAAGAGATTGGCGGCCAGCTCTGTGCTTCCCATGTGGTCCAGGATGGCTTCTCCCTTCTTGAGCCCCTTGCGCCTCGCGATGTCCTGCGCCTTGAGGCCGCCGTAGAGTCCCATGTATCCGTAATTTTGAAATATGGCGTAGTCCACCGGCGTCTTCACGCCGGCCTCGTGAGCCGCATCGGCGAGAGATTTATTGTGATGCTTCAATTCACCGCGGATGGCCAGACGCTTTTGCTCCTCTGATAGCTTCTCGAAATCCTCCGCCAATTCCTGCTGCCTTGTTTTCACGGCGAAATAGGTTTGTGCCAGAGCGATGGGCTCTTTGCGTGGATCGCCATTCATGGCGATGAGGTAGCAGGCGTAACGAGAAAGGTGGTAGTCTTCGATTTCCTTCGTTGCTATGCCGGTTTTTACTATTTTGCCGGCGCCGGCAAAATAGTCAGATACTCGATTGCCACTGGCTTCGCAGGCTTCCTTGGCACGCTCGATGGCATCGGTAAATCGGCGCCACTGTTTGTATCCGAGGGCTCTCATCAGCTCTCTCGCTGTCCAATACTCCATGCCATATTCATTGATATGCTTGATGGATTCAAATAAGGATTCATTGACGGTCTCGATGTCTTTGGTCATGTGTATTTCTCCTTCCTGGCATGTGATGAAATCTGATGTCTTTATCATAGCAGAAAAAGGATGGAAGATAAATTATTTCCTCTTTTATTTCCAATGCCGCACCTCCCCTTGAACCCTGAACCTTGAACCTGGAACCTATTTCCCTTATTCAAAAAATATATGCCCGACTATCATCTTTTTTGATGACGGATTTGTAAAATCGTTATATAATAGGTGCATGCATGGTTGCATAAATCAAATATCAGGAAGCGCATAAAGCTTCCAGTGGACAGGAAGGTGCCTTGTATGAAAATTTCACAGCGCGCATTAAGCTTGACTACATCCCCGATCCGTAAGCTCGGACCGTATGCTACAGAAGCACAGAAGGCAGGGAAGAAGATTTACCACTTGAATATCGGTCAGCCCGATATCGAGACTCCGCCGCAGTTCATGGACGCCATCCGCCACTTTGACGCGAAGGTCATCGCTTATGGCCCGTCTCAGGGGGATCCGAAGCTGATCGCTCAGATTCAGAAATACTATAAAGAATGGGGCATGGAATACAGCGATAAGGAAATCTTCATCACCAATGGCGGCAGTGAAGCGCTGGAGCTGGCAGCTCTCGCTCTCTGCGATCCGGAAGATGAAATCCTCGTATTCGAACCGTTCTATGCAAACTACAATTCCTTCGCTAAGATTTCCGGTGCTCGTGTAAGAGCGGTACCGACCCAGGCGGAGAATGGCTATCGTCTGCCGGACGCTGCGACCGTAGAGCAGTATATCAATGCACGCACCCGCATCGTGCTCCTCACGAACCCGGGGAACCCGACCGGCGTGGTATACACGAAGGAAGAAATGGATATGGTGGCAGGTCTGGTGAAGAAGCACGGCCTGGCTCTCATCGCCGATGAAGTATATCGTGAATTCGTTTACGATGGCGCATATACCAGCTTCGGCACTTACAAGGATCTGGATGACAACCTGATCATCGTAGACTCCGTATCGAAACGTTACAGCGCTTGCGGTGCCCGCATCGGCTGCTTGGTTTCCAAGAATAAAGATTTCCTGGCGCAGATCAATAAGTTCTGCCAGGCTCGCCTCTGCGTGCCGGAGGTGGAACAGGTGGCTGCCGCTGCTCTCTATGACACACCGAAGTCCTATCTGGAAGCTGTCAATGAAGAATACAAGAAACGCCGCGACACCATCGCTTCTGGCCTGGCTGCGATCCCCGGCGTCATTTCCTCTGACCCGAAGGGCGCTTTCTACGTCATGGTGAAGCTCCCGGTGGACGACGCAGAAAAATTCGCCATCTGGATGCTGAAGGATTTCTCCATCGATAACGAAACCGTCATGATCGCTCCCGGCAATGGCTTCTATGCCGAAGAAGGCAAAGGCGTAGACGAAGCCCGCCTCGCTTACGTCCTCAACTGCGATGACCTGAAGAAGGCCATCTATCTCCTGGGCGAAGGCCTCAAGGCTTATCCGGGAAAGAAATAATTGGTAGGAAATAAAAAAGAGTGATGAGCTTTTGTGGCTCATTACTCTTTTTTATTTGTGTTTAGGGAAAGCGCGTTTGGCTGCTTCGTCATAGCTAGGAGCTGTGAGCTTGGAGCTTGGAGCTCCGCAAGTGCTCAGTAAGCATGCTTAGCAGTAGAGGCATTGCGCCCCCGTTAAGCATGCCCACTGACGCCAATAAAGCTCCAAGCTCCTAGCTCCAGGCTCCTAGCTATGACGAAGCAGGTACGCGGGCCATATCCCTTATCCCCTGTCCCTTATCCCTTTCCAAATTTTGTAATAGCTCCCATTCATGATCACCGCAGTGACGCACCAGGAGATCGGGAAGATGAGGTAGATGGTCTCCACTTGGGGGAAGTGGGGAAATACGAAGAGCAGCCAGAGGATGCGGAGGCAGCAGATGCCAAGGATCGTGTGGCAGGCGGGGAGGGCGGAGTGGCCCAGGCCGCGCATGGTGCAGGCGGTGATTTCAAAGAAGGCGCAGAAGGGCTCCACGAGGACGATGATGAGGAAGCGCACGCCGGCGGCTTCGATGACGGCCTCGTCAGTGGTGAAGAGGCCCGCGGCGTCTTGGTAGTCTAAGGCCGAGAGGGCGACGATGGCGCCGGAGGCGAAGGAGAGCCACAGGGAGTGAAGCCAGATTTTCTTGCAGCGCGAAAGTTTCCCGGCGCCGAAGTTTTGGCTGGTGAAGGTGGTGGCGGCCTGGCCGAAGGCGCCGATGAGGTAGTACATGAAATATTCGTAATTGATGGCGATGGTATTTCCTGCCACCACTGCCGTGCCGAAGCCATTGATGGCGGCTTGCACGAAAATATTCGCGAAGCAGAAGACCGCGCCCTGCAGCGCCGCGGGGACGCCGATGCGAAGGATGGTGGCCGCCATGGCCTTGTCGATGGTAAGAGCAGAAATAGAAAAGCGGAAAGGCGCCTCGCTCTTGGCGAGCTTGTAGACCGTCAGGAGGGCGGCCACGGCGCTGGCCACGTCGGTGGCGATGGCGACGCCGGCGACGCTCATGTGAAATCCCAGCACCAGGATGAGATTTAAAATCACATTCACC
Organism: Agathobacter sp.; assembly: GCA_963657285.1. GTDB lineage: Bacteria > Bacillota > Negativicutes > Veillonellales > Dialisteraceae > Dialister. The sequence goes on along the minus strand of CAVKMC010000064.1, from coordinate 3,679 downwards.
ACGCCGGAGAAGAGGAGCGCCAGGAAGGGGCTCTGGCTATCGCCGCGGCTTCGAAGGATGGCGGCGGCAAAGTCGTAGAGCAGCAGGAAGGGATAGCCCAGGAAATATAATTTCAAGTAGAGCGAGGCGAGAGAAAATATTTCCTCCGGCGTGTCGATGAGAGCGAGGAGCGGATCCGCGATGGCGAGGCCGATGGCCATGCCCAGGAGTCCTAAGATGAGGGAGAGGGCGATGGAGGTGTGCACGGCCTTTGCGATGGAGGAAATTTTTTGATTTCCGATGTAGCTGGCGATGAGCACATTGCTGCCGATGGCCAGCCCCGAGGAAAGGCAGATGAAGAGGGCGATGAGCTCCCCATTGATGCCCACGGCGGCCAGCGCCCGCGCGTCGGCGAAGCGTCCCACCACCGCCGTGTCGGCGGAGTTGAAGAGCTGCTGCAGCATCCCGGTCAAAGCGATGGGGATGGCAAAGCGGATGATATTTCTCACCAATGGCCCCTCGGTCATCGGTATGGCTTCCTGTCTCATAGGCGCCTCCTTTCGTGTGGAAATAATGATACCACCGGCCGCTGGATTTGAAAAACGAATGTTTATCATGTATAGTATGAGGAAAGTAAATAAAGGGATGTGGGATAAGCTCCTCGTACCTGCTTCTTCATAGCTAGGAGCTTTGAGCTGGGAGCTGGGAGCTTCATTGGCGTCAGTAGGCACGCGTGGCGCTGGAGTCATGAAGCGAGGCAGGTACGCGAGGCCTCTTGACTCTATCGAGCGGTATGCCTACTGACACTAGCCAGGCTCCAAGCTCCTAGCTCATAGCTCAAAGCTATGAGGGAGCCGGTAAGCATGGCTTTATTCTAAATGAAGGAGGCAAACCAATATGATCGACGCCAATATTCAAAAATACATGGCCTTCGTGAAGACGGTGGAGCTGGGGAGTTTTTCTTTGGCCGGCGAGGCTTTGGGGTATTCCCAGTCGGGGATCAGCCGGATGATCCATGACCTGGAGAAGGAGTGGGGGCTTTCGCTCCTGGAGAGGGATCGGAGCGGCGTGAGGCTCACGTCGGATGGCATCCGGCTCCTTCCTTATGCGGAGAAGCTTTGCCGCGCCTATTTCGAGATGGAGCAGCAGGTGAGCGAGGTGAATGGGCTGGTGAAGGGGCTGGTGCGCATCGGCGCCTTTTCCAGCGTGGCTACCCATTGGCTGCCGCCGATTATCAAAAAATTTCAGGCGGACTATCCGGGCATCGATTATGAAATACTCATCGGCGACTACGAGGAGGTAGAGGCTTGGGTGAGCAGCGGGCGGGTGGACTGCGGCTTCAGCGAGCTACCGGAGCGGTCCCGCTTCGAGCCGCTCATCGTGATCCAGGATGAGCTCATGGTGATCCTCCCGCCGGACCATCCGCTGACCCGCTACGATGCGATCCCCTTGCATGCACTCAGCGAAGCGCCATTTCTTCTCCTGGAAAAGCGGGCGCCCAGCTCCATCATCAAAATTTTTGAGACCCATCATCTGCAGCAAAAGATCAAGCTCACCACTTGGGATGACCCGGCCATGATGTCCATGGTGGAACACGGCATCGGCATCAGCATCGAGCCCAAGCTGATCCTGCAGCGGGTGCCTTACCACATCGCCATCCGCCCCCTGGCCGAGCCGGCGTATCGAGAGATCAGCCTCATCGTGAAGGATCAGAAAAACGCCTCGGCGGCGATGAAACGATTTCTGGGGTATGCGATGGAGTTTCTTCGTGGGCAGGAGAGTTAGGGACAGGATAAAGCCTGCGTACCTGTCTCGTCATAGCTAGGAGCTGTGAGCTAGGAGCTTGGAGCCTGGCTAGTGTCAGTAGGCATACTGCTCGGTAGAGACCAGGAGGTCTCGCGTGCCTGCTTCATGACTCCAACGCCAAGCATGCCTACTGACACCAATGAAGCTCCAAGCTCCAAGCTCCTAGCTATGGCGAAGCAGGTACGCGGCACGTCTCTCACGTTATCTCATCTTCTCATCTCATTTGTCGTATCTTATGCCAAATCGGAAAGCATGAGAATTTCCCTTGACGAAAGTGGCGGCATCCTTTACAATAATTTTCAACTTCAGATTATGCGATAACTCAGGACTAAGCTACAGACCAATGTCTCAGAGAGCCGGCGCAGGGTGAAAGCCGGTACGGAGGATGGAGCGTGTCACCTGACAGCACCGGGTTGAATTTCAGTAGGTCCGGCGGGGCTCCCCGTTATGGAGAAGAAACACAAAGCTACAAATGCAGGGTGGTACAGCGCTTAGGCGCCCTTGTCCGATCGGTTCGGCAGGGGCTTTTTTTATACCCTCTTTCCATTTGCATTTGTACTTTGCGTGAAGCGATAAGCCAGAGTGGTACCGCGCGATTGCGCCTCTGCGCCGAGATGTTCGGCGCAGAGGCTTTTTTATTTCAAATATAAAGGAGAACATCATGCTTACAATTCTTACCGGTCATCGAGTCCCGGGCTTGGGACATTCTATTTCTTTTACTACGGCGCACAGAAAAACGAAACGAAAACAATTGATTAGGCGGACGTAAAGGCTCCGCCTCACCTTCAGGAGGCACATCATGAATACAAGAAAACTCATCAAATCCATCGGCATGGCAGCTATTATTTCCTCTATGGCCATTGGCCTTTCCGGCTGCGGCGGTAGCGGCTCGAAGTCTTCCGTTTCCTCCGGTGCACCCGGCGCGGCGAAGATCGGATTCATCGCGGCTCTTTCCGGCGGCGCAGCGGCTTACGGCTTGGGGCAGCAGGAGGGCACCATGCTGGCCATCGAGGAAATCAACGCCAAGGGCGATTTCCCCATCGACCTGGAAACCATCGACACCAAGGGCTCCACCCAGCAGGCCATCAGCGCGGCGCAGAAGCTGATCAATAGCAAGGCGTCTCTGGTCATCGGGCCGACGCTGTCGGGCGAAATGAAATCGGCGGGCCCGATTCTCCAGAAGGCCCAGATGCCCACCCTGGGCACTGCGGTCACTGCCGAGGGCATCACGGACATTGGCGATTATATTTTCCGAAATGCCAGCCCCGAGTCCGCGAATATCCCCCAGACGGTGAAGAAGACCCACAAGCTTCTGGGATATAAAAATTGTGTCATCTTGTATTCGAACAACAACGAGCACCAGGTATCGGCGTATCGCGTCTTCGAGCGCACCCTGAAGGAGGAGGGCGTAGAAATCCTGGCCACCGAAACCTTCGCTGATGGCGATCACGACTTTGCGGCCCAGGTGACGAAGATCCACGACATGAAGCCGGACTGCGTCATCATCGCCGGCTACTACCAGGAGGGCGCGCTGATTCTCCGGAAGATGAGAGAAATGGGAATGGATCAGCCGGTTCTGGGGGATAATGGCTTCGTATCGCCTCGCCTCATGGAGCAGGCCGGCGCTGCGGCGGACAATGTGTACGCCTCCGCCATGTGGTCTGCGAACAAGAACAATGAACGCACCAAAGCCTTCGTGGAAAATTTCACAAAGAAATACGGCCACGCACCGGATCAGTTCTCCGCCGGTGCCTATGACGGTGTGTACATTGCCATGGAAGCCATGAAGAAGGCCGGTACCGTGACGGATCACAAAAAGATTCGTGACGCTATGGCAGAAATCAAAGACTTCCACGGCGTTTGCGGCGACCTTACATTCGACGCGAAACGTGAC
>CAVKMC010000063.1:6288-9278 GCA_963657285.1 Agathobacter sp. | reverse complement strand
CAGTATGGGACGGATTATATTTCTGTGATGCCGACCAATCTTTATGGCCCCAATGATAACTATCATCCCACCCATAGCCACGTGCTGCCAGCGCTGATCCGGCGTTTCCATGAGGCGAAGGCGGCAGGGGCGCCCTTTGTGACCTGCTGGGGTGATGGCTCGCCGCTTCGGGAATTTTTGTATGTAGATGATTTGGCGGAGCTTTGTGTCTTCTTGATGAATACCTATAGCGGCAATGAGACGGTGAATGCCGGAACAGGGAAGGAGATTTCCATCAAAGCATTGACCCGGATGGTGGCGGATATCGTGGGCTACGAAGGGGAAATCCGCTGGGATGCCAGTAAGCCCAATGGGACGCCTAGAAAGCTTCTGGATGTGAGCAAGGCGGAAGCGCTGGGCTGGCACTACCGGACGGAGCTTCGAGAGGGAATCACCTTGGCGTATCAGGATTTCCTCACCAGCGATGTGCGGCAGGAACGCTAAGGGGGGTTCGCCTATGAATATCATTTTGCTTTCCGGCGGCAGCGGCAAAAGGCTGTGGCCCCTTTCCAATGAGGTGCGTTCCAAGCAGTTTATCAAGATTTTTGAGCAGGCCGACGGGACGCGTGAGTCTATGCTGCAGCGGGTCTATGGACAGATACGAAGGGTGAATCCGACGGCACAGATCACCATCGCCACTTCGTCTGAGCAGGTATCCTCCATCAAGAATCAGCTGTCGGACCAGGTGGCTATCTCTGTAGAGCCCTGCCGGCGGGACACCTTTCCGGCGATTGTCTTGGCCTGTGCCTATTTACGGGATGTGAAAAAGCTATCGCTGCAGGAGCCAGTGGTGATTTCCCCGGTGGATCCCTATGTGGATGACTCTTATTTCCATGCCTTTTCCGGGCTTTTGGAAATCTTACAAACCGGTATGGCGAAGATCGCGCTTTTGGGCATAGAGCCGACCTATCCCAGTGAGAAATATGGTTATATCATTCCCGAAAATACAGGAAGTGTCAGCACGGTGCGAATGTTTAAGGAGAAGCCTACCAGCGATAAGGCGGCGGAGTATATCGCCCAAGGCGCCCTTTGGAATGGCGGAGTCTTTGCTTTTACACTGCAATATATCTTGGACAAGGCTCATGAGCTGATCGACTTTGAAGATTATTATGATCTGTACAATAAGTACGGGACGCTTGAAAAAATTAGCTTTGACTATGAGGTGGTGGAAAAGGAGCCGAACCTCGCCGTATCGCGGTATCGCGGCGCGTGGAAGGACTTGGGGACCTGGAATACTTTGACCGAAGCGATGGACACCAGTAGCATCGGCAAGGTGGTCATGGATGACAAGTGTCAAAATGTCCATGTGCTGAACGAACTGGATATTCCTGTTTTATGCATGGGAGTCAAGGATGTAGTGGTGTCGGTCGGTGCTGATGGCATTCTGGTATCTGACAAAGGGGAATCCAGTTACATTAAGCCTTTTGTCGATGAACTGGTGGAGCCAGTGCGGTATGCTGAAAAATCCTGGGGCAGTTATCAGGTTATTGATGCTGAACCCGAGAGCTTGACGATTAAGATTGTTTTGAAGGCTGGCAGCCGAATGAACTATCATAGTCACGAAAGGCGTGATGAGGTATGGAATGTGATTTCCGGTAAAGGTCGTAGCATCATTGATGGGATGGAGCAGATGGTACGCCCTGGTGATATCATTGGCATCGCTGCCGGATGTCGACACATATTGATTGCTGATACGGAGCTAAAAGTGATCGAGGTGCAGATCGGCAAGGAGATAAGTGTCGATGACAAGAGAATCCATGACTTGTAAGGTAGAAGCCTTTTTACTCCGCCCGGCGTTAAAGTCTTATCTTTGGGGCGGAAGGCGCCTTGTAGAAGAGTATGGCAAGCAATCAGACGCTGATCTCGTGGCTGAGGCTTGGGAGTGCTCGACTCATCCCGCCGGTAGCAGCCTCATCGCCAGCGGTCCATATCAGGGAAGACTTTTGTCTGAGGTACTGCGAGAGAATCCTGCACTTTTGGGGGCGAAGTATGCCCACCTTCGTGAGCTTCCGATTTTGATCAAGCTAATCGATGCCAAGAAGGATTTATCGGTGCAGGTACATCCGGATGATGGCTATGCTCGGAACCATGAGCAGGGGAACCGAGGCAAGACGGAAATGTGGTATGTTCTCGAAACAGAACCTGGGGCGAGCATTGTATATGGCTTTAATCATGATATTTCTAAGGAAAGGTTAAGTCAGAGTTTGAAGTGTGGGACAGTGGCAAGGTATTTACAAAGCGTTCCGGCTCAAGCAGATGAAGTGTATTATATTCCGGCTGGACTGGTGCATGCTTTAGGTGCCGGTGTGGTGGTGGCAGAAATACAGGAAAGTTCTAACCTGACCTATCGGCTCTATGATTACGACCGTGTGGATAAAGATGGAAAAAAGAGAGCACTTCATATCGACAAAGCTATGGATGTAATTCACTTGCAGAAGAGTGACCGCCCGAAGCAGCCGGTACGCGTTTTGCGATATCAGCCTGGGATGGCAAGAGAGCTTTTGTGCTGCTGCCAATATTTCTTGGTAGAGCGGCTACTGCTAAATGCTACAGAGGCACGAAATCTGATTTCCTTTGCGGCCAGTGCTGATTGCTTTGAAGTGTTCTTATGCATAAATGGTAGCGGCCATTTGAGAAATGGTAGTGATGATTTCTTTATTTCTAAAGGTGATTGTTGCTTTATGCCAGCTGGGGCTACGGTGTCAGTGACGGATGGAAAACTGCAACTACTTCGGATTAGAGCATGAAAAAATGAGCAATAAAAAAGACCGCAGAATACGAATTTCTTCTGCAGTCTTTTTTATTGCGCTCATTTATGGATCACAATGGTAGAAATATTGTCCGATGTTTTTGTGTCGGCATCGCTATTTGGCGAAGCAGTGCCCGCCTTCTTTTTTGCCGCTTCTTCGGCGGCTTTTTTCTCTGCAAGGGCTTTCCTGCCTGTCACATAG
>CAVKMC010000063.1:0-6241 GCA_963657285.1 Agathobacter sp. | reverse complement strand
TGCTGCGGCCTTCTTGGCAGCTTCTTCTGCGCGGCGCTGTTTCTCGGCAGCCGTTAGGTAGACGGGGTAGATGGGCCTTTCGGATATCTTGGCGTCGATTTCAAAGAGTCGGTCCCAAGGGAAGGCAGCGGAGATGGTGGCGGGATTCAGGTCTAGCTTCTTTTTGGCAAATTCCTGGAGCTGGGCGATCATTTCCTCTTTCATTTCTGCAGTGGGACGGCTGAGTCGATCTAGCTCCATGCGGCGGCTGATATTTTTCCGTACATTGGCCTGGTAGGCCCAGTTGTCGATGTATTGCTCTGTCAGCATGTCGCGGCGGTCGGCTTCGCTCATTTCCGGTGCCAGGATGGCTTGGGCGATGGCGTAGCCGATGGTGTTGGAGGCGGTGTTCCAGCCATTGTAGGCGGTGACCTTGTAGAGGAGATTGTCTTGCTTCAAGAGGTTCATCAGGGTATTGTCCGAACCATTGGCGAAGTATACGTCCACCATAGAGACGGGGATGCCTCTTTCGATGACGCTCTTGACTCGATTCATGAAATCGGTGGTGCTGGGCTTCACCATGCCGTAGTTGCTGAACTGTCCCGATTCGCCGGTGGAGGCAAGCGGCGTATTGATGGCCAGGACGATGTCCGGTGTTTCCTTCTTGCTCATGACGCCGCCGACTGCCTCGATGTGCTCAGCGATGGTTTTACCGATGGGCTGGCTTTCGTAGCTGGGGACGGTGTCCTCAGCGCGGCCTAAGGGGTAGATAGAAGCAAAGGTGGGCTTCAGGTGATTGGAGTCATTGTGATAGCGGGCGATGAGAAGAAGCGCCAGCTGGTCGGCGCCGGGGAAGGAGCCGTAGATCTTGGGCGAAAGCTTCTTGCTGTCTTTTCCGAGGTACCGCGCTTCCATGGCGGACTGGGAATTTTTGCTATTGTCATCGTGGCCTTCGCAGAAATAGGTGAAGACACCATTCTTCGTGTCCTGCAGAAGGATGCGGTTGATGGCATTGTTCTTCGTGCGGCGCTTGAACCAATCCTGCAGGTATTCGGTGGGGATGGTGAGTTTTAAGGAGAGCAGGTCAGCGGCTTCCGCGTCGGTCAAGGTGCCGGCGTCCTGCTTATCCTGGAGCCCAGAGAGTTTGTAGAGGGCGTTGCCGTAGTTCGCATAGTAGTAGGGCTCTACGCCGCTATTGGAGGCGTAGGGGGTGCGCATGATGGTGCCGAAGCCGTAGATGGGGAGCTTCGGATGGGCTTGGTGAAGTCGGCGGATCCGATTTTCCCTGGACATGAGGATGTCGAGGGACTCATTGTGCTTTCGGGAATCCACCAAGCCGCCATAGATGAGCGTATCGGTGGAGAGGATGGCGGCGTCTGCACTGGAAATATTTTGCTCCACCCAGCGCCATATTTGCTCAGGGCTTCCTTGGTAATGTTTCCCGGAAAGGTAAGCCTTTGGCGGCGTGAGTATGGTATAGCCTGCTTTTTCAGCCGTGGCGACGGTGTAAGAAAGACTGACCGGTCTATCGTCTTGGGGGACGAGGAGAAGTGTCTTCGCATCAGCCGAGAGAAGTCCTCCTGCCAAAAGGAGGGACGCAGCCAAGAGAGAGAGTTTTTTATGGAAATGCAAAATAAAAGCCTCCGATGGGAAAGTGATTGACGATGGTGATTTAGTAATTAGTAATTGGTGATTGGTAATTGGTAATTGGTAATCAGTAGTCAGGTCAAACTCGACCTGGGAACCAATCACTGACTACTGATTACGGATTACTAAACCGCCATCGCTGCTAAATCCTAAATGTGGTAATATTATAGCATGATTTTCTAAAAAAATGCGATTTTAAAATTCACATATATAATAAGGAGAGCAATATGGCTAAATATAAATTTGATGACTTGGTGAAGGCAGCGGGAAATGGCGAAGGCATTTACGACTCCTTGAAGAAAAAGAAAATCTCCGAGGAAGAAGCGGTGAAGGAAATCCTTGCATCCTCCTTCCGTTTCTCCATTACTGATGGTTACCTGGTGGAGAAGGGCGGGCAATTTGACTACGCTTTTGATTTTGGGAAATCTTTTTGGCAGCGGTCCGACTGGCGAAGCGGCGTCCCAGTGAAGGAGGAGGGAGCGCTTCCGATTTCTTTGATGGAATCTTTTGCGAAGGCCGTGGCTTTCATTTATGATCTTCCGCAGAAGCAGTTCGTCACCGATACGAAGTCTACGGCCATCCAGACCAATGCCTATGAAAGAGAGAAATACGGTCCTATCAAGCGGCTCACCCGCGCAGAGCTTCGGATGGGGGATAAATTTTTTCGCTGGGTGGTGGAAGAGGATGAAGACCGCCCCTTCTTGGAACTGAATGAAGCTCTTGCTCCGCTTCGGAAATATGTGGATCAGGAATGTCGGTAGACCGAAGGCGGGGAATGTTGTAGAATAGGGAAATAGTAGTCGGTAGTCAGTGGTCGGTAGTCAGGGGATGCGAATAGGTGTGCTGATTCTCTGATAGCGTCAGGCCCTTGCCGATAAAGGAAGGAGATATTTCATGCACGAAGTGTTTGATTGGATTTATTCTATTGTAGTGGCTTTATTTCTAGCCATGATTATTCACATCTTTTTGTTTGTTCCTACGAAGGTGTCGGGGCAGTCTATGTATCCGACCTTGAGCAATGGGCAGTATCTCATCGTATCCAAGCTGGGGCATGTATTTAGAAATACGCCGGACTATGGAGACATCGTCATCATCGATAGCCGCACCCATAGAGAGCGTTCTTGGATGGACGATTTGGAAGAACCGATGAAAAACTATATCGCCATCTTTGATCGCTCTAGCCAGGAGCACAATGTATGGGTGAAGCGCGTTATCGGCAAGGCCGGCGACAAGCTGGCATTCCATGATGGCCATGTGTATAGAAATGACCAGCAGCTGGACGAACCTTACATCAATGAGCCTATGGAATTTTCTATGGACGGTACCTACACGGTGCCGGAGGGGACAGTCTTCGTGATGGGGGACAATAGAAATCATAGCTCCGATAGCCGTTTCATCGGCCCGGTGCCTGTGGATCATGTGCTGGGAACCGTAGTGATTCAGCTTTGATTGGTATGAAGCCGCAGCGAGAAGCTGCGGCTTTTTGTATGACATAATTCTATGGAGAATCGATTTTGGTTGCCTTTTATTAATACCTTGTTTATTTTTGTTGACGAAATGAGAGGGACGATACAAAATAGAAATGAGTATTGCATGGCAAGACAATGGATAGGCGCATCATGCCTTCTTCCCCAAAAAGGCATATACGTCCCGACCGCTGATCACTGACTACTGGCTACTGATCACTAATCACTAAACAAAAGGAGGCCCTATGGGAACTACAGCCTTTGGGCGAGAGGGCGAGACTGCCGCTCGGACCTACTTAGAGAAAAAAGGGTACCGCTTCATCGAGAGCAATTTCAAAAGGACCCATGGGGAAATCGATCTCATTATGGAGGACGGAGACGCACTGGTCTTTGTGGAGGTGAAGAGCCGCACCAATCGGCGCTATGGCGAGCCGCGGGAAGCCGTGACGTCTATGAAGCAGCAGCACATCCGCTATACCGCCAAGGCCTATTTATACGGCAAGCGCCAGATGGAGCGTTCCGTGCGCTTTGATGTGGTGGAAGTGATGAAGATGCCGGATGGCAGCTGGAAATTTCATCACATGAAGCACGCGTTTTGATAAGGAGGAAATCGTATGTATGCAGAAGTACAAGGCTCCACGACCTTTGGCCTGAACGGCCACGTCATCGGAGTAGAGGTAGATATCAGCAAAACATTTCCTTCTTTCGATATCGTAGGCCTTCCCACCACGGCGGTGAAGGAGTCGAAGGAGCGAGTCCACTCGGCGATCCGAAATTCCGGCTATCATTTCCCCATCGACAAGGTGACGGTGAATTTGGCGCCGGCGGATCTGAAGAAGGATGGCTCCGGTCTGGACCTGCCTATCGCTTTGGGTCTTTTGGCGGCCAGCGGCGACGTGCCGAAGGAAGTGCTGGCAGGCACCATTTTCATCGGCGAGCTGTCGCTCAAAGGGGAAATCCGTCCGGTGCCGGGCATCCTCTCTATGGTATTGGCCGGCCGCGAAGCGGGTGTTTCTAAATTCGTCATGGCCCCGGAGGTGACCGGCGAGGCGCTTCTCTGTGAAAATATCACCGTCTATGGTCCTAGAAATCTCAGAGAGTTGGTGGAATTTCTGACCGGCCGCGAGTCCATGGCGCCGGCAGTGAGACATGAGCCGGCGGCCAAGGTGATGAATGACGTGGACTATGCGGAGGTGCAGGGGCAGATCCTGGCGAAGAAGGCTATGGAAATCGCGGCTGCCGGTGCCCACAATGTGCTCATGACCGGACCGCCCGGCTCCGGGAAAACCATGCTGGCCCGCCGTATCACCACCATCCTGCCGCCTATGACCCGGGAGGAGGCGCTGGAAGTGACGAAAATTTATAGTGTGGCTGGCCTTTATAAAGCGGAAGACATCATGAGAGAGCGTCCCTTCCGAAGCCCGCACCATACCATTTCCATGGCGGGCCTCATCGGCGGCGGCACCATCCCGCGGCCCGGCGAGGTGACCTTGGCCCATCGCGGCGTGCTCTTCTTGGACGAGCTTCCGGAATTTCCTCGAAATGTACTGGAGGTCCTACGCCAGCCCTTGGAGGATCGGGAGGTCCATATTTCCAGAGTGAACGCAGCCTTTACCTATCCCTCCGATTTCATTCTGATCGCTGCCATGAATCCTTGTCCCTGCGGCTATCTGGGAGACCCGGAGCGGCCCTGTACCTGCGGCGACGGAGAAATCCGACGGTATAATCAGAAGATTTCCGGCCCGCTCTTGGATCGCATCGATCTCCATGTGTCCGTCATGCGGCCGAAGTATAGCGAGCTCACTGCCACTGTGCAGGGCGAGCCGTCGGCGGATATTGCGAAGCGCGTGGCGGCAGCCCGAGCTGTGCAGGCAGAGCGTTTAAAGAAATGGCATATGCAGAACAATGCCCAGATGGGACATCGGCAGCTGAAGGAGACCTGCCACCTGGATCAGGATGGGGCAGATATGCTGCGGGTGGTTTTCGAAAAGCTCCACCTGTCAGCAAGAAGCTATGACCGTATCATCAAGGTGGCTCGCACCATCGCTGACCTCGCCGGCTCCGAGCAGATTCTCTCCGAGCACGTGGCCGAGGCCATTAGCTATAGAAATATGATACAGGGGAAGTAGGGATTAGTAGAATCCTTTTGCGTTAGTAGGCATGTGAATGGCTTGAGGTAAAAAGGTTCAAGGTTCAAGTATTTAGGTTCAAGGGGAGGTGCGGCGCACAAATCAGAAAGCGCCGCAAGTTTGAAAAAGTGGATTCACATTTTCTATATTTCAAAACTCACGCCGCTTTCTAATTTGACGCGGCGTACCTTCCCTTGAACCCTGAACCTTGAACCTTGAACCCTGAACCGGAACTATTTCTCCCGAAAATTTTTACCTTATATATAGGAGTACACATATGGACATATACGCAGCAGCGCTTCCGGGGTGTCCGCGGCTGGGGGCGAAGCACATGCGGGCTTTGATCGAATATTTCGAGACGCCGGAGGATGTGTGGAAGGCCAGCGACGAGGCGGTGCAGGCCTCTCATATATTAAGCGGAAAGACAGAGGCTGCTTTCCTGGACTATCGCAGAAAGACAGAGCTTTCTCAGGTGGAGGACGTGCTCTATCGTCTGGAAATCCGCTGCTGCACTTGGGAGGATGTCGACTATCCTCCCCTTTTGGCGTCCACGGCGAATCCTCCCGCGGTGCTCTACTACAAAGGCGCCGTGCCGACTTGGGAAAAGACGGTGGGCATCGTGGGCTCTCGGAAGGCTACGCCCTATGGCATCGAGAGGGCGAGCCAGCTCTCCAGGGGGCTATCGGCAGCCGGCGTGACGGTGGTCAGTGGCGGCGCGCGGGGCATCGATAGCGCCTCTCACGGCGGCGCCATGGAGGGCGGCAGTCCGACGGTGGTGGTCCTGGCCTGCGGCCTCGACCGGGTGTATCCGCCGGAAAATAAAAATTTATTTCAGACCGTGGTAGCCAAGGGAGGTACTCTGATTTCCGAATATCCCCCCGGCACACCGCCACTGGGACGGCAATTTCCTGCTAGAAATCGCATCATCGCCGGCATGAGTCGCGGGATCCTGGTGGTGGAGGCAGCGGAGCGTAGCGGATCTCTCATCACATCGGATTTCGCTTTGGAGGAAGGCCGGGA
>CAVKMC010000062.1:0-9301 GCA_963657285.1 Agathobacter sp. | reverse complement strand
AGGCACTTCTATCCTCCGCTATCGCGCGCCCCTTCTCCAAGGGGCTACTCTCTTAGGGCTAGAGTAATGATCTAAGCTAATCCTTAGCATAAATCCTTAACTTAGCATTACTTAGGGAAGGGGCTACACCTTACCGATTGCGTAAAGTAATTATTTTACCTGCCGGTATTTAAACTTCTCGCCTGAATAGCGCTACGCCTCAGCGAAAGCAGTGAAAGGCGCAGTGTGGGAAAGCAGTCAAGCACGTACTGACTACCGACCACCGACTACCGACTACTAAACTGACCACCGACTACCGATTACTAAAACCTCAAAAGTATTTCACCGAATACTAAAATAAAGGAGAATACAAAAATGATTATCGTTACCGGAGGCGCCGGATTTATCGGCAGCAACATTGTAAAAGAACTGAACCGTCGCGGACGGACGGACATTTTGATCGTAGACGACCTCTCAGACGGCCTCAATTATAAAAACCTACGGGGTCTCCAGTTCTTAGACTACGTACACAAAGATGATTTCATGGAAAACACGCTATGCGGCGGTTGGGGCGACGACGATGTGGAAGTCGTATTTCACGAAGGCGCCTGCTCGAGCACTATGGTCTACGACGTGAACTTCATGATGAAAAACAATTATGAATACTCCAAGGCCGTGCTCCACTACTGCTTGGAAAATCGCATCCCCTTCCTCTACGCCTCCTCCGCCTCCACCTACGGCAGCGGACTCCACGGCTTCCGCGAAGGCGACGAGTGCGAAGACGCGCTCAATCCCTACGCCTGCTCCAAGCTTCTCTTCGACCGCTACGTGCGCCGGCAGATGCCGAAAGCCAAGAGCCAGATCGTGGGCCTCAAATATTTCAACGTCTATGGCCCCCAAGAGCATCACAAAGGGAATATGGCCTCCATCCACTACCAGCTCTACAACCAGATCAAAGAAACCGGCAAAGCGACCCTCTTCCGCGGCTGGGGTGACATCCATGGCGTCCCCGTCAAGGACGGCGAGCAGCGCCGCGACTTCGTCTACGTGAAAGACGTGGTGAACGTGAACCTGTGGTTCTGGGAGCACAAAGGCCCCTCGGGCATCTACAACTGCGGCCCCGGCCACGCCCAGAGCTACAACGAAGTGGCCCGCGCCGTCATCAAAGCCATGGGCAAAGGCGAGATCACCTACCGCGACTTCCCGGAAATTTTGAAAGGGAAGTACCAGAACTTCACCGAAGCCGACCTGACGAACCTCCTCGCCGCCGGCTACGACCAAGGCTTCACCGACATGGAAGAAGCCGTCAAGGAATACGTCGCCTTCCTGGACCAAGGCGGCTACTTCGTCTACGGGAAATAAAATTTTTGCCGCTGGCCTCCTTCCTCATTACCGATAACCGATAACCGATAACCGATAACCGCCGCCTTTGGCGATAGCGAGAAATGGAGCTGTAACCTGCTTCCTCACTACCGTGAACCGTTCACCGTATAACCGATAACCGCTGCCTTTGGCGATAACAAGAAATGGAGCCGCAACCTGCTTTCCACGAAACAGGCTGCGGCTCCATTTTTGCGAGCGCAAGCACGCGCGGCGAACGGTTATACGGTAAACGGTGGCGGGGGAGCAGCCAAGCGCGCCTCGACATTTCAAACTCGCGCCGCTTTATGAATTGTGCGGCGCACCATAGCGTGACCTCCTTCCTCTGGAAGGAGGGGGACCGCGTCAGCGGTGGAGGTTGGCCGGCGCGCCCTGCGTCTACCGCCAAGCATGCCTACTGACTCTAGCCGAGCTCCAAGCTCCCAGCTCCGAGCTCCTAGCTATGGCGAAGCAGTCAAGCGCGCCCGACTACCGACCACCGACTACCGACTACCGATCACTAAATCAATAGCACTACCACTGCCGCTTTCCCTTGCGGCTTTTTTATTTGATATTTACTATAAGATAGAGTACACTTGGAAAAAGGGGAGAAATATTTTTTTAAGGAATGAGAGACAATGTTAAGCTACACCGATTTGGGGAAACAAATTTACGATACAAGCAATCGGCGAGAGGCGCGCCGCTACCTGGTCTTTGTGGTGCGCTGCTATTTGCACAGCAGCCGCATGCAGGCGCTCCACGATTTCTTCACCGCTGATCCGCTTTTGGATAAGCTGGTGAAAGAGTACCCATTTGCCTATGAGCAGGCCACCCGCTCCTTTTTTTATAAAGGCTCCACCTTCGAAGAGAGACGGGACCTCATCGAAGCCCACCTCACGTTCATGAAAGATCATTTCGAAGAGTCCGTGTGCCTGGGGATTTATAGCAAAGAGAAAAAGAATTATCTTCTTTGGGAGAGCCAGGACGAAGGCGAGCCGCTGCGTATTTCCTTCGAGTTTCATCCCGGCCAGAGAAAGGAAGGCCTCCTCTCTCTCGTGCTGCGCCTTGGGGACGAGTACCTCTACCAGATGATGCTCTGGATCGCGCCGAACAAAGCGGGAGAGATGTCCATGTGGATCGGCGCCATGCAGGGGCCGAACATGGAGAACGCCAAGGACGTGGTGCGTAAGATCACCCGCCGCTGCCACTCCTACCGCACCAAGAACTTCATTCTCCACGCCACACAGGAAGCCGCCAAAGCCCTGGGCCTTACCCACCTCTACGGCGTCACCAACTACGGCTACTATGCCAATACCAAGAAGCGCCTCGACAAGAAGCTGAAGACCAGCTTCACTGATTTCTGGGAAGAGTCCGGCGGCAAAGCTTTGGAGGACCGCCGCTTCTACGAGCTCCCCATGACCGAGTACCGGAAGACCATGGAAGAAATCCCCACCAGAAAGCGCAACAACTATCGCAAGCGCTACGCCCTTCTGGATGACATCGACGCATCCATTGCAAAGGAAATCAAAGCCTTATTGAAATAGAAAAATAGAAATGGGATCACCAATGAATGCACTAGCCATTTTGATACTGACATGCAATGAAGAAGAGAACATCCTTCCCGTCATAGAAAATGCGAAGAAATGCACCGACGAAGTGATCATCATCGACTCCGGCAGCACCGACCGCACCGTGGAGCTCGCCGAGGCGGCCGGCGCGAAGGTCTCCTTCCGCGCCTGGGACGACGACTTCTCCGCCCAGCGCAACTTCGCCCTCGGCGAGACCGACGCCGACTGGGTGCTCTACCTCGACGCCGATGAAAGACTCAGTGACGAGATGATCGCAGCAGTAAAAAAAGTGGTTTCATCCGGAAATATGGATACCCAGTATGCTCTCGAAAGACGATCCGTTGCTTTCGGCGAGACCTTCAAGTATGGCGTCCTCTATCCGGACCATGTGAAGCGGATGTTTCCCAGAGGCAGCGTCCATTGGATTCATAAAGTCCATGAGCATCCGGAGTGCGAGCTTCCGGTGAAGCGCTTGCCGGGCTACATCGAGCACCATACCTATAAAGATTGGCACCAGTGGGAAGAAAAGCTCTGCCTCTACACCAGCGTGTGGGCTGAGGATGCCTACAAGCGCGGGAAACGGACCACCAAGGGTGGCATCTTCCTGCACAGCTTGGGCGGATTTTTCAAAATGTTCATCCTTCGCAAAGGATTCCTGGATGGCTGCATGGGCTCCTACCTTTGCTGTACCCACTTTTTCTATACCATGCTCAAATATCTGAAGCTTTATGAATTGCAGCAGAAGGGGAAATAAGATATGCGCATTGCCATATTAGAATCCATCGTCATGCCCGCCGGCCACGAAGTGGAATTTGACCGCATCTTGGTAGAAGAACTGAAAAAGCAGGGCCACGAGCCCGTCTTTTTTGTGCCCGAGCATTTTCCTTTCAAGCTGGACTATCATTGCGACGTGGAGTATTTGGATGGCGGGGAGGCCATCTCTTATGCCGGCGTTGGCCGTTTGAAACGCTTGTGGCTCTCTTTGCAAAGGGAGAAACGCCGCATTGCTTGGCTTAATAGCGCTTGCCAAAAAGGCATCGAGGGCCATTGCGATGCGGTCATCGTGCCGACCAATAGCTGGCGAGTCATGCGCTCCATTCGCCAAAGCATATTGAAGAAGACGAAGGTTCCCTTTTTATTCATGTTCCACGGCATCATGCCGCAGGATCGGCAGCGCTTTTGCGATGGCGTGCGTAGCCTTCGGGACTATCACAAAATTCATTTGGGTGCATTGGGATTGCAGACAGATTTCCCGGAGCTTAGGGACTGCCCCAATTTCCATACCATCATGGCGCCGGTGTATGTGCCTTTTGACCTGCCGGTGACGCCTGAATTCCATGTGCATACGCCGCTGCGGCTTGGTTTCTTTGGCCAGTATCGCAAGGAAAAGCATTTGGATTTCTTCTTGCAGGCCTTCACCAAAGCGCAGTTTACCGAGCCTGTCGTTTTGAAAGTACAGGGCGCGACAGTGACGCAAGCGGATAGCGATGATTTTGACCGGCTGCAAAAGGAATACGCGGATCATGAAAATATCCAATTCTTGCACAAAAATTTATTAGGTATGGAATGGCAGCAGGAAATCATGAATATCGACGTCATGCTGCTGCCCTACGGCGCCGAGCGATATAGATACCAGCCAAGTGCTATGCTGTTTACGGCCATTGGCTACTACAAGCCGGTGCTGCAATCTCCTGAAATGAATCCGGAAATCCTGCAGGAATTTGACGTGGGCGAAACCGTGCAACTGGAATCGGTGGACGCATTTTCGAAGCAATTGGAAAAATTCGTAAATACATTTCCACAGCGCCAAGAAGCGTATCGGAAAGGGCTTGTGGGTGCTAATGAAAAATACGGACAAGATAAGCTTATCAAACGGATTGTGAGTGTACTATTTCCGAAAGACTAAAGGCATGCTGGAATAGAAGAGAGCGTAATCGTTTAGAGATTACAGTTTTATTGTGGGGAAAGTATGAATATCTTATTGGTCAATTTAGCAAAGCTGGTAGGGCATAGTGGTGGCCTGGCCAAGGTGACCAGCAATTTCGCTAATGAAATGAAGAGACGGGGACATCAGGTTTCTTTGGTATATAGTGATGTGCGGGGGGGGGATTTATTTTATCCGCTGGATGAAGGAATCTCCTCCTTTGACATGCGCCATTATAAGGGAAAGTCAATTCATTTCCCTTGGTATCTGAGATTGAAGAGAGAGCTGTATCGCACCTTTGACAAGCGGAAGGCTAGGAATGTGAATGATGATTTTGAAATCGCCCACTGCCTGTCTCATCTGCAGGATGTGCTAGAGACGGTGAAGCCGGACATCATTGTTTCCTTCCAGCCATTGGCTAGCCGGCTGCTTCTTTGTGAATTGGAAACGACCATTCCGGTGATTACCATGAGCCATGGGGATACGGCGGATTATTTCGAGACCTATCCGGAGGGGGAGCTGCCGGCGCTTGCCAAGAGTACCGTGTGTCAGGTGCTGGTGCCGTCTTTTGAAAAGCCGCTGAAGGATCATTTGCCGGGGGTAAAGACGGTAGTGATCGGCAATGCCATCCCGCAGTACGAGGGGCAGGCGGATTTGGCGGCGGAGAAAAAGACATACAAAATTGTTTTCACCGGCCGGCTTGCGAAGGGGCACAAGCGGCCTCATTTATTGGTCGAGGCCTTTGCGGAATTGGCGAAGGATTTTCCGGATTGGACTGTCGAGCTTTGGGGTGATGTGGACGGCAAGGCCTACTATAAAGGACTGCAGACCTTCATCCGCAGGCATCATTTAGAAAAGCAAATTCTTCTTTGCGGCACTACTAATAATGTGGAGAAGGTACTGAAAGACGCGGATATATTTGCGTTTCCGTCTGCTTATGAAGGCTTCGGTATGTCTATGGCC
Source organism: Agathobacter sp. (assembly GCA_963657285.1). Classification (GTDB taxonomy): domain Bacteria; phylum Bacillota; class Negativicutes; order Veillonellales; family Dialisteraceae; genus Dialister. Next base: position 3,508 of record CAVKMC010000062.1, on the reverse strand, counting down.
GAAGGGATGAGTATGGGACTTCCCGCGGTTGGATATAAAAATTGCGCTGCTGTCAATGAATTGATTCAAGATGGAGTGAACGGATATCTTTGCGAAGATGGTGTGGATGATTTCCGAGACAAGCTCAGGAAACTCATGAAAGATAGAGCCTTGCGAGTACAGATGGGGATGGCTGCTCGGGAGTCCATGAAGGCGTATGCGCCGGAAAAGATTTGGAACGCTTGGGAAAATCTGATGAGAGAGAAGGTGCAGGTGCGTGGGTAGTGGAAAACCTATGAGGGTATTATTGAGCATTTTCTCTGTGAATGAGCAGATTCTTCATATCAGAAAAAATTTGGAGGCCTTGGGCTGCGAAGTAGAAGTGGTTTATTCGGATGCTTACAGGCAGGTGTGTCCCTATTATAAAAAGAAGATGGATGAGCTTGGATTTCATGCGGCCAAGAGCGGCTACTTGAAATCTGTGCACGAGAAAATCGATGGATTGCTCAAAGATTTCTGCCCCGATCTGGTACTCTTCGTCAATGCACCTACAGATATTTTATCGGCGGAAGATGTGCGGAGAATTGGACAATGCACCAGGACTGCGTGCTGGTTCGTGGATGGCATTGCCGGACAGCAGGATATCGTAGAGTATATAAAAGCTTTTCATAAAATTTATGTGTTTGAACATAGCGATGTAGCGTATTTGCATACCATGGGGATTCATGGAACCTATTTGCCTGTGGGCTATAATGATGCGTTCTCTTATGTGCAGGCGCAAGAGAAGGAGTGGGATGTGCTGTTTATCGGTTCGCCGTTCCGTAATCGCTTGCAGATTTTGGAAAAGGTGGCGGCTGCTGCGGCGAAGAATCGGTGGAGTCTGAAAATCATGGGGCCTTTCTATGATGAGACATATCCATGGAAAAAATTTCTTTTCAAAAGAAAGCATCCCGGGATTTATCGCTACTTGGAAAATCGAAGGGTTTCTTCCGAAGAAGCGGCGGAGCTTTATGCAAAGACGAGGGTGTGCCTCAATATCCATGATACGAAGCACAAAAGTCCCAATCCCAGAACCTTTGAAATATTGGCTTCCGGTTCCTTTGAGCTGATTGACCAAAGGGAATATTGGAGCGGGCTCGTGCCTGGCAAAGATATCGTTGCTTATGATGGCGTGCAAGATCTTGTCCAAAAACTGGGGGGGTACCTCAAGGACCCTGCTGCCCGTGAGCAGATTGCCGCGAGTGGCAAGGCTTGTGTCATTGACAAGATGAATATGGAAAATTTATTGCAGCATATATTATCCAAAGTATGATTCATAAATGACTACAAGAGGTTAGCCGAAGTCTATCTGTTTTTTAGCAGAAAAACAAATGGACTTCGGCTATTTTACTTTCTAGTATTTCTCATGTACAATAGACTCATCAAGAAAGGGTGAGCCGAATGGCAGAAGGTGAAAATCGTCCGCAGGGAGGATTTAAAAATAAGGATTTCCGCGCCCGGAAGGCGGATACGGATACGATGATCGTGACGCGGGTGCCGCCGCAGAATGTGGATGCGGAGAAGTCGGTGCTTGGAGCGATGCTCCTGGACAAGGATGCGATCATGACCGCCGAGGATAAGCTATCAGCGGCGGATTTTTATCGTGAGGCGAATGCCATCGTTTTCCAGGCGATTTTGAATTTGTCTCATCGCGGCGAGCCGGCGGACATCTTGACGGTGACGGAAGAGCTGAAGCGCATGGGACGCTTGGACGATGTGGGCGGGGTCATTTATGTGAATGAACTGCCCGCCGACGTGGTGACCACGAAGATGGTGGATCGCCATGCGGACATCGTGGCGGACAAGGCGAAGCTTAGGCGGCTCATCGACGCGGCGGGAGTGATCACCGACGAGGCGTACTCGGAGCGGGACGATGTGCAGGACATCACGGACAACGCGGAGAAGGCGATCCTCCAGGTGACGCGCGATGAAAGGCGCTCGGACTTCACTTCCATCGGCGAGGCGGTGCTGGCGGAGCTGGAGGAAATCACAAGGAAGTTCAAGGAGAAGGAGTCCATCACAGGCCTCGCCAGTGGCTTCCCGTCGCTGGATCGGCTGACCAGCGGTTTCCAGAAGGGGGATTTCGTCATCGTGGCGGCTCGCCCGTCCATGGGTAAGACTGCCTTCGTATTGAACATCGCAAAGAATATGAGTATTTCCTCGGCCCACAAGCACGTGGCCTTCTTCTCGCTGGAAATGTCTCGAGAGCAGCTGGTGCAGAGACTTCTCTGCTCCACCGCGCTGGTGGACAGCGCGAAGCTTCGCACCGGGCGCATTTCGAATCAGAAGGAATGGGACCAGCTGGCCAGCGCGGCGAGCGTCCTCATGGATGCGCCGCTCTTCATCGACGACACGCCGGGCATCTCGGTGGCGGAAATCCGTTCCAAGTGTCGCCGCTTGAAGGCGGAGCAGGGCCTCGACATCATCATGATCGACTATCTGCAGCTGATGCAGGCAAAGAATACCATGCGAAACGGCGACAACCGGCAGCAGGAAATTTCAGAAATTTCCCGTTCGCTGAAGAGTCTCGCCCGTGAGCTGAATGTGCCGGTCATTGCCCTCTCCCAGCTCTCTCGAAGCGTAGAGTCCCGCCAGGACCATCGCCCGCTGCTCTCGGACCTGCGCGAATCGGGCTCCCTGGAGCAGGACGCCGACATGGTGAGCTTCCTCTTTCGCCCGGCCTACTACGACCGCGACATGGAGGACGACAATCCCCAGAAGAATGAAACGGAAATTATTCTCGCGAAAAACCGTAACGGCCCGGTGGACACCGTGAAGCTCCACTTCGCCGGCCAGTTCACCCTCTTCTACGAAATGACCAACCAAGAGCCGCCGGCTGACATGGCGTAGTGGTTGGTTTGGGGATAAAGCGTACTTACCTGCTTCGCCATAGCTATGACGAAGCAGGTACGCGGGCCATATCCCTTATTCCTTTTTCCAAACAAGGAGACGCTATGCGAAATCAAAAAGGCTTCCTCATGGTCTGGGCGGCGGCGGCTTCAGCGGTGGTGCTGATGCTTTCAGCCGCCGCTTTTTTTGCGCTCTCCTCCGCCCTCAGAAGGGAGCTGGCCATGGAAATCGCCGCCGATGAGACATTGATCGCCCAGGACGCTTTGGAGAAGGCAAAGTACGGCCACCGTTTCGCGGAAGCCTTTGCGATTCCCACAGAGGTGGAAAGAAATGGCCGTACTTACGAAGTCTATTTCTCTGAGCAGGGAAAGATGGTAGACGGCGTCACTATGGTGGAGCTCACCTGCCAGGTGGTCTGCGGGGAGGAGAGCTTTTCGCTGTCCACGATGGTGGAAGGTGGGAGCGTTTGACGCTATCGGTTTAGTGATCAGTGGTCAGTGATTAGTGATTAGTACGCATTTGGCTGCAGAGTCAAATGCGTACTGAATACTGAATACTGAATACTGAATACTGAATACCGACCACCGACTACTTCATCCCTTGCGTCTGCTTCTTCCTTTTTCTATAATACGGATAGAAG
>CAVKMC010000061.1:0-9302 GCA_963657285.1 Agathobacter sp. | reverse complement strand
TCACTATTCTCGGATTACTTTTCCTCGTCTTGCATAAAAATTCTAGAATGATTTCAGGCAACGATTTAATCAGCGGTTCCCTAGAAACACGACCAGCTTTGGGCTGCTATCTGCCCGATGACAATGGGCCAGCTCTTGGCGAAGAATATCCGGGATGAAACCCACATAGCAAGGCAGGTAGCATGCCATATTATAAGCAGGAACAATTGAAGAAATTAAAATAGGCCATCATCCTTCCCTGAAATTTTCTGAAACTTTTATCATTATACAGCCTTTTCCACGAATTGACCAGATAACCGTATCATGCTATAGTTTATGAGAGCTTATATATGTATATAGATTTACCGAATCGTTTACAATAAATTTAATAATATTCTTTATAGTGGACATATACAAAATCCCTATACATTTTCAAAAAAGGAAAACTTATGGAAATCATCATCTCTTTCCTCTCTGAATGGGGCTACGTGGCCCTTTTTATCTGCATGGTTTTGGAAAATATGAATATCCCCATCCCCAGTGAGATCATCCTGGGCTTTGCGGGATTTCTTGTCTCTACCGACGTCTTCACCTTCTGGCCCACCATCATCATCGGCACCATCGCCGGGCTAGTGGGTTCGGTGCTCTCCTACTATATGGGCTACAAAGGCGGCCGCGACCTACTCTTGAAGCACACCGCCAAGGGCGGCATCACAGCGAAGAAAATGATGGCGGCCAAGAGCTGGTTCGAAACATACGGCGCTGTGGCTGTCTTTACTGGCCGCCTTCTTCCAGGTGTGAGGACATTTATTTCTCTTCCCGCCGGAATCGCACAGTTCCCCATGGGACAGTTCATCATCCTTACCATCCTGGGCACCGTGCCTTGGACAATTTTCTTGGTGTACATGGGCGCGGTATTGGGAGAAAATTGGCAGATGCTGCTTCATTACAAAATAGAAATCGGCCTGGTCTGCGTCGTCCTCTCGGCGGTCATCGCGCTGGGCTTCTATTTCTATCAGAAGCATAAAAAATAATTAATAATTAGTAATCAGTAATCAGTGATCAGTGATCAGTGGTCTGCGGGCTGCGGTCTGCGGGCTGCGGGCGGCGGGCGGCGGGCAAGCCTGAACATGGTATATAGTGAGGCGGCAGTCAAACGCGCCCTGACTACCGACTACCGACCACCGACTACTACAAAAAACAAATCCACTCATTTCAACGTTAATGGTTCTTAATGATGAAAAATAAAAACTGTATCCTTCTATTCCTTTTCTGCCTCGCTCTGTACGGCACATTCTTGGGACTGATCCCACTTTTAGATCCCGATGAACCGGTGTATGGCCAGACGGCAAAAGAAATGCTTGCAAGTGGCGACTGGATTTCTCCTCGGATTTACGGGGAGTTTTGGTATGACAAGCCGCCGCTTTTTTACTGGCTGGAAGCTCTTTCCTTTTCTGTCTTTGGTGTATCTGCCTGGTCAGCGCGCCTGCCTTCGGTACTCTTTGCATCGCTGACGCCGATCTACCTCTATCTTTCCATGAGAAAACTGATTGGTGAGAAGGTGGCCCTCTATGGCGCTTTCATTTGTGCTACCTCTTTGGAAATCATCGTACTGGCGCGAAGTGCGGTGACGGATACGGTCTTGGTCTTTGCGCTCACGGTGACCTTGATTTCCTTTCTACGTAAGGAGTATGCCATCGCCTATAGCTTTTGCGGGATAGCGCTTCTCGCGAAGGGACCCATTGGCTTCGGATTTCCGGCGCTCATCGTAGGACTTTGGATGATTCTTTCAAAAAATTTCAACTGGAAAAGCATCCTGGGTCTCCGCTGGTACTGGGGCATCCCCTTGGCTTGCCTGGTGGGACTTCCTTGGTACATTGCCATGGGCGGGATTCATGGCGATGCCTTCATCGATACCTTCCTTGGCTATCACAATGTGACCCGCTTCGTCAGTCCCGAGCATGCCGGCAAGAATCATTACTGGCTCTACATCGTGGTCTTGATCGCCGGCTTCTATCCTTGGACAGGGACGCTGCCGGGCATCCTTCGCCGCGTAGCTATCTGGCGAAAAGACCCGGTGCTCCTCTATCTCATGACCTGGGCGGCCTTCATTTTTGTATTCTTCTCCCTCTCTTCGACCCAGCTCTTCTCTTATTTGCTTCCTATGTTCCCTCCCATTTCTCTTTTGGCAGGGAAATACTTCCGAGAATTGTCCGAGAATGGACATATTTCCAAGGCTCTCATGGTTTTCCACCTGCTTTTTGCGGTAGTGACAGCGACGGCCATCGTCCTCGCGCCCTTGACTCCTATCGGCGGAGATATGGCGAAGTACGGTATCGCCCTAGGTATGGTGCTTTCCTCCCTCTTAGCCCTTTGGCATATCCGCAATGGCAGGCTGCGCGGCTTCCTTTGCTCCCAAGCGGCTTTGATTTTCCTCTTCGTCTTCTCGGTATGGGGCCTTTTCGCACCGTCAGTCTCCTCGCTCTTTACGTCTGAGGCCATCGCAGCACGCCTTGCAGAAACAGAACGAAAAGCAGATATTCCGATCTATATCGATACCTTCTATCGTCCTTCCATTGCTTTCTACCAGGATATCTACGGCGAGGCGCTGCCGGAGTATGATGTCCGTAAGCAGAAGGAAACAAAGAAGAACGAAGAGAATGGCGTCCTGCTCCCGGGGAAGTCCAGTGTTTCCAAGCTATCCGCCAAAGCCTATGTGCTGGTGCAGCAAAAGGTCTATAAGAATTGGCCAGAATCCTTGAAAGCAAATAGCCAAATCCTTTGGGAAAAGGATACCGCCTATTTCCTCTATATTGAACAAAAATAGTAGTCAGTAGCGAGAAAGCAGTTGCATGCGCCCTGATCACTAATCACTGACCACTAACCCACTACCATTTAGGAGGACAACCTTTTGAGTACGAAGAAACAAAAAAAGGCCAGAAAGCTGGCCGCTGAAGCTAAGGCAAATCCGTTGGAAGGAAAAGCCGCACTCTTTTTATTTTTTGCTGCTGCCCTTTTCCTTTTCCTTTGGGGCTCTTGGCTTCTTCCTGTAACAGATCCAGTAGAGTCGAATTACGCCCTTACCGCCAAGGAAATGGTACTGGCAGGAGACTGGATGTCCCCCCGGATTTACGGCGTCTACTGGTATGATAAGCCCATCATGGTGTACTGGATGCTTTGCGCATCCTATAGTCTTTTCGGCTTCACGGACCTGGCCTCCCGTCTTCCTTCGGCGCTGGCCGGTGCGCTGTCGGTGGTACTCATCGTCTGGTACATGCGCCGCATCCTGAAGGACAATGTGCAAGCAGTCTGGGCCGGTGCTATGCTGGCTGTGTCTTTGGAGTGCTGGATCATTTCCCACGCCATCATCACAGACAATCTGCTCCTCCTCTTCACCATCCCCACCATGCTCTCTGCCTACATCGGCATCACCGAGAGAAACACAAAGCATCTTGTCATCGCCTACGCATCTGCCGGCCTCGCCTGCCTTACCAAGGGCCCGGTAGGCCTCGTGCTCCCGGGCATTCTTTTGGTGCTTTGGTGCCTTTCCATGAAATCGCCGAAGACCATCCTTCGCTTATTTCCATGGCAGGGACTTCTGGCATTCTTCATCATCGTGCTCCCCTGGTATGGCGGTATGTATCTCATTCATGGCAGTGATTTCGTGAGCGAATTCCTGGGACTTCACAATGTCCTTCGTGCCACCTCTTCGGAGCACCCCAAGGACAATCATTTCTACTACTACCTCTTGCTTCTCCCGGCCATGGTGCTTCCCTGGTCCTTCGTTTCCTTCTATGAAATGTGGAAGGGTTGGAAAGAGAAATCTCCCTTCTACCTCTTCCTCATGGTGTGGTGCTGGGGCACCATCCTCTTCTACACCTTGATGGCCACGAAATATGTGACCTATACCTACATCGCTGTCATCCCGCTGGCCCTCTTTGCTTCCTATGGCGCACTGCGCATCCGCATGGGAGAGAAGCTCTCGGCGATCCTGGCGGGCGCTGGCTTCTTCCTGCTCCTCATCGTTTTGACCGCCGGCACCTTCTATATCAAGGAGGGAAATTGGTGGGCCTTCTATGTGGTCGCTGCTTATGGCGTTTTTGCTTACCTTATCCGTTGGAATGCAAACCAATACAAGCGCCTCACCATCATCACCGCTGTCACAGCGTCGGCCTTCCTCTGCGTCGTCACCGAAGGGCTGCCCCACTATCTGCCTCTTCGCTCGACCGCCTTATCCGCTTCCGCCTTCCATGAAACAAAAGGCACCCACTACTTCTTCCGCTCCTATCCCGCCGGCTATACCTACTATACAGGCGAGACCGCCGTCCGTCTGCTGCCGGAGCTCCCGGATGAAGAAAAGCGTGATGCCAAATGGAATGAGAAATACGCCATGCCCTGCATCAGCGAAGATGATTTCCTCAAAAAAGAAAAAGACGCTCCCGTCTATCTCTATGTGAGCCAGCAGGATAAGAAACGCTTCGCCTCCTGGGCGCATCATGAGGATTTCAAAGAAATAGATCGTTTCGCGTGCGGGACGATTTATGTTTTAGAGTAATCGGTAATCGGTAATCGGTAATCGGTAATCGGTAGTCAGTACACGCTTAACAAAAGTGACCTGATGCATGCCACCTTTTTTCAGAGAAAAGGTAGCAGCGCATTTGACTAAGCAGTCAAATGCGTACTGACTACCGACTACCGACCACCGACTACTAAAACGACTACCGACCACCAACCACTAATTTCAAGGAGATTTTTATGCCTCATACTATTTCTCACTTCCTCGCTCAGCTTGCAAGCTTCGCTGGCGAAAATACTTTCAATCCCTGGCGGGATACATCAGCGGACTACGAGGTAGATGGAGCCGTCGCCATCCGACAAAAGCAGCTCACTGACTACCTCTCCCGCCGCATGGGCAAAGCGAAGATGATCCTCATCGCCGAGGCTTGCGGCTACCAGGGCGGCCATTTCTCCGGCATTGCTATGACCTGCGAGCGGATGATTTTGAATCAGCATCCGAAGGTAAATAGCCAAATGATTCTAGGCTACCAGGGGAAGCGCACCAGCCGCCCGGACTCTCCGCTTATCGTGAAGCCCACACAAAAAGAAAAAGGCTTCAACGAGCCGACGGACTCCGTAGTCTGGAGCGCCTGCTTGGAAGCCGGACTGGCGCCTGATGAATTTATCCTGTGGAATATTTTCCCCTTCCACCCTTATAAGAATGGAAATCTTCTCTCCAACCGCACCCCCACCGACGAAGAGCTCGCCATCGGCCTCACCTTTACAAAGGAGCTCATCGCCATGGCCGAGGGCCTCCCCCTCTTCGCCATCGGACGGAAAAGCGAAATGACCCTTTCCGAAGCGGGCCTTCCCGCCACCGGCCTTCGCCATCCCGCCAACGGAGGAGCGAATATTTTCAGAGCGCAGCTGAGAGAAGCGCTGCATACAAGTAATCAGTGATCAGTAGTCAGTAGTCAGTAGTCAGTAGTCAGTAATTCAGCATGCTTACTGCCAGTGCATATAAGGAGACCCCGGCCTTGTATGCACCGGTAGTAAATATCCCGAGCCTGACTCACTGACCCCTGATCACTGACTACTGATTACTAAACTACTACTGTGAAGAAAACAACCTTCCTCGTGCCCTTCCACCACGCCTACCGCTTGCAGGTAGGCGTATATAATCGTAGTCCCCACATATTTCATGCCTCTTCTTTTGAGCTCCCTAGAAACCGCATCGGATAATCCGGATGCGGTTTTTCCTATTTCATGGATGGTCTCGTCCTTCGTGAAATGCCACAGGTAGGCATCAAAGGTGCCCCACTCCTTTTGTATGGCGAGGAAAATCCTCGCATTTCCTATAGCCGCTCGGATCTTGAGCTGATTTCGGATGATGCCAGCATCCTCCATGAGCCGCGCAACATCCGCTTCGCCATAGCAGCTGATCCTTTCCGCGTCAAAGTTATCAAATGCTTTCTGGAAATGCTCCCGCCGATTCAGGATCGTTTCCCAAGAGAGCCCGGCTTGGAAGGATTCCAGAAGTAGCATTTCGAAAAGCTTCCCATCCTCATGCACCGGCCGCCCCCACTCTTCATCATGGTACGCCACATAGAGCGGATTTCTCGGATTCGCCCAATGGCAGCGTGATTTACAATCGCTCCATTCCATAAAAACCTCTTTTTTCAAATAAAGTGAAGGATAATTGATACCTGTTAAATGAAAGTAAGTAGTTAGGAGTTAGGAGTGAGGAGTGAAGGTGCGCCGCATCAATTCATATAGCGGCGCGAGTTTGGAAATAAGATAATGAGAAATTGAGAATGTATCGACTCCACTTCGCCGAAAAGGAGAGCTGGTCATGTTGGAGATGTCCACTACTTGGCAGATAGAGTTCCCCCTTATTGACATAAAAGTAAAATGCGGTCTTATTATCTCATTATCTCAACATCTCATTATCTTATTTCAAAATTTGCGGCGCTTTCTGATTTGTGCGCCGCACTACCACTCCTCACTCCTCACTCCTCACTTCTAACTTTCCAGATTTCTCCCTTATCCCCAAATACTAAATTCCTTTCGCAATTTCAATGAACCTAGCCAAGGGCTTCCAATCTCCCAGCTCCTTCCTATAGCCGAAGGAAATCTGCTGCGATGCGTGAGGAAAGTGAATGATATACAGATTTTCCATCCCCACTTCCTTTAAAATCTTGCGCGCCTGTTTTTCCGAGCAGAAGACAGCGCCGTAGCCAATGCGGCAGAGGTCAAGGAGCAATTCCAGATTGTTCGACGCCACGCGGATGGGTGGCTCTATGTCTGCCTCCGCAAAGCGCTCACGCCCCATGCGTCCCGGGACGGATTCATTGTCTGTCATCAGGAAGGGAAAATCCACCAGAAGGGAGAGCACGCTGCCATCTCCTTTCGCAATGGCTTCTTCGACCGCTTCCCTCTCTTCCTCTCCCACCAGCGCCTTCGGTAAGAGCAAGACGATTTCCTCTTCATAGAAAGGCACAATTTCTATCCCCGGAAGAGCCTCGGTGAATTGGGCGATGGTGAGATCGATTTCCCCCTCCATCAGCTTCTTCCGAAGTAGGTCATTCACTCCTTCAATGAGCTCCAGATGGATGCCCGGATACAGCTTCCCATATTTCATAAAAATATCCGGTAGGATCACCCGCGCGCGGTTATAGGAGACGCCCAGACGCAGGACGCCGGTCTTCGCCTCTGCAGCGTCTGCCATTTCTCGTAGGAAATCATCTGTCTTTCGGCGTATGGTCATGGCATTTTTGTAAAATACCTCTCCTGGCCAGGTAAATTCCAAGGGAATCCGCCGGACCACCAGCTTGCAATGCATTTCCTTTTCCAGCATGGCGATATGGGCCGAGAGGGTTTGCTGCGTGATATGGAGCCGCTCGGCGGCTTTCGTAAAGCTCTCCGCTTGGTGGAGAGCGATGAAGTAGTCGATGCTATTATAATTCATAAGTCCTCCTTACAGTTTATATTTGTACTATATACACTTATTAACAGTTTTGCAATAGAAATCCATTTCGTTATAATAGGCATAACAATAATAAAAAAGGAGAACCTTATGATTACTACACAAGCATCTACTTCCAAAGCAGCCTCCGTCCTTCATCTGTCCGATGAGACGCTGCACCTTATCTATGGCCCCTTGGGCTTTGCTATCGCCGCCCTGGGGCTTTCCTCGTTCTTGGGCGATAAAGGCGCCATCGCTGTGGCCACGGCCGTATGGATGGCCATTTGGTGGACCTTCCGGCCTGTCCACATCGCCGTGACGTCTCTTCTTCCCATTATGATCAATTCTGTTTTTTCTCTCATTCCCAATCAGCATGTCATCGCTCAATATTTCACGGATATCGTCATCATGCTTTTGGGCGGCGACCTGATCTGCCTCGCCTGGTCTCGGGTAGGGCTGGACCGCCGCATTTCCCTGCGCGCCCTCTGCCTCATCGGCACATCTATGAAATCACAAATCACCGTATGGCTCGCCGCCTCGGTGGTGCTCTCCGCTTTCCTGCCAAATACGGTGGTAGCCGCTATCTTTTGCCCCATCGCCATCGGCATGATGCACTTCGTCGGAGAGAAAGACATCACCCACAGCCGCCTGGCGCTTCCCATTCTTCTGGCAATCAGCTGGGGCAGCGGCATCGGCGGCCTTGGCTCTCCTATCGGCAGCCCGGCGAACCTGGTTTCCATCGCCTATATCGAGCAGCTCACCGGCCATGAATTCATGTACATTGAATGGATGGTCCGCTTCCTCCCGATTCTGGTGGTCATCCTTTTCGCAAATCTACTTTTCCTTCTTCATATGAAAACACCAGCCGCCAATCTGCACGGTACCAAAGAAGAATTTCAAAAAATGTATCGTGAGCTCGGCGCTATGAGCAAGGGGGAAATCTGGTGCTTTTGGCTCTTCTTCCTGGCCGTGCTTCTCGCCTTTGGCCGCCCGCTTTACGCTGATTTCTTCCCGGCTTTAAAGCCTGCCTATGTCTTCCTGATCATGGGATTCTTCATGTTTATCCTGAAGGATGAGAAAAACGAAGTCCTCCTGACCTGGAAATTTGCAGAAAGCCACGCCATGTGGGGTATCATGATCATGGCCTCCTCGGGCCTTGCCCTGGGGCGCCTCATCATAGAAACCGGTGCCGTCACGGAAATGGGACATTTCCTCACGTCCCTCCACCTCACCGGCGGCCTTCTCACAATGGTGGCCATCTGCTTCCTCTCTGTATTTCTTTCTGAACTCTCCAGCAACACAGCAGCGGCTGCGATTTCCATCCCCATGGTAATATCCCTTACCGATTCCCTGGGACTGAATCCCATCCCCTACGTGCTGGCTGTCACCGCTTCCTCCTCCTGCGCCTACATCCTTCCGGTCACCACCCGCGCCATCCCCGTGGGCTTTGGCCTCGACGCCGGTGCCCAGATGAAAGAGGGCTTGAAGATTTCTCTCATCACCCTATGTATCAATGCCTTCCTTTGCTGGCTCTCCATGGAGTACCTGCCCATGTTCTCGCACCTATGACAGGGCAGGAAGATGTGGAAAGCCAAAACCGGTATCCACCTAGCGGAGATGGATACCGGTTTTTTTTATTTCGCTCGAAATTTTGATTTTCTTTGTAATATCTTTTAATACCTGTCGTATAAAGACGTGTAAGGAAAATTAACTAAAAAATCGCAATTTCAACGAGAAGGGAGAATTGCTATGATCGATGTAAACGCTGTCAATGTAGCAGAAATTTTAGAAAAAGAAGAATCTAAGAACCAAGTAAAGGCTCTACAAGCTGCCTTCGAGGCAAATCCGACCGCCCTGCAGG
>CAVKMC010000060.1:0-9373 GCA_963657285.1 Agathobacter sp. | reverse complement strand
TTTTATCGAGCTTTTTCAGACATTTTTTAGTGGGAAAGTTGAGTTACTAATTACTACCCCCCCTATAGTAAAAAACGAACCAGCAAAGGAGTCCCCTATGAAAACCATACAGGTAGGAAACTTAACCATCGATGGAAGCAAGCTCTTCCTCATCGCCGGCCCTTGCGTCATTGAAGGCTATGACCGCACATTGATGATCGGCCGCGAAATCAAAAAAATCTGCGAACGCTTGGGCGTGCAGTATATTTTCAAAGCCTCTTACGACAAGGCGAATCGTTCCTCTTACAATTCCTTCCGCGGCCCGGGTTTGGAGAAGGGATTGAAAATCCTGGCCGACATCAAAAAGGAATTGCAGGTCCCGGTGCTTTCCGACGTCCATGACGTGACCCAGCTGGCTCCGGCCGCTCAGGTGCTCGACATGCTGCAGATCCCCGCCTTCCTGTGCCGCCAGACCGATCTGGTTTACGGCGCTGCGAAAACCGGCAAGCCTGTGAACGTGAAGAAGGGCCAGTTCATGGCGCCGGAGGATATGAAGAATGTGGTGGGCAAGATGGAAGAAGCAGGAAATCCAAACCTCGCGCTCACAGAAAGAGGCGTTTCCTTTGGCTATCACAATCTGGTGGTAGACATGCGCTCCTTCCCCATCATGCGTCAGTTCGGCTATCCGGTGATCTTTGACGCTACTCACAGCGTACAGCTCCCCGGCGGCATGGGCGCTAGCACCGGCGGTCAGAGAGAATTCATTCCCTACCTCGCCAGATCCGCTGCTGCCTCCGGCGTAGACGGCTTCTTCATGGAAGTCCACGACAACCCGCCGGAAGGCCTCTCGGACTCCACCAATATGCTCTACCTCTCCTCCTTGGAGGATCTTCTGAAGGACCTCATCGCGATCAATGAAATCGTAAAGAAGGATAAAGAGAAGGGGCTCGGGAAATAATGTGGGGGGTTAGTGATCAGTAATTAGTGATCAGTAGTTAGTACGCTTTTAACTGCAGAGTCATATACGCTAAGCCATTTTCTCTGAAGAGAGGAGCCGGTCGGGCGATGCCTATTAGGGAGCCGCTGATTTTACGGAAGAGATAAGTGCACTACCTTTCGCAAGCGGTAAACTCGTACTGATCACTGATCACTGACTACTAATTACTAAACCTCAATAATTTCTCCCAGACAACCGAAAATATTGTATAATAAAGCATGAATCTTTTTTCCTGAGTGGTAATCCGTATAGGAGGCACTATGTCAGTGATTGAAACAGCTTCCCGGGTGCTTCGTGATGAAGCGGCCGCTGTACTTTCTCTTGTGGATCATTTGGATGGCGAATTTGAAAAAGCAGTTTGCCTCATTGAGAGCGCCAAGGGCCGCGTGGTCTTGACGGGCATGGGCAAGTCGGGACACATTGCGAAGAAGGTGGCGGCTACCATGGCCAGCACCGGCACGCCGGCGTTCTTCCTCCACCCGGCTGAAGGGATCCATGGAGACCTGGGTATGGTGACTGCCGATGATGTAGTGATCGCTTACTCCAATAGCGGTGAGACCGGCGAGGTCTTGAACATCCTCCCATCTTTGAAGCGCATCGGTGCCAAGCTCATCGCTGTGGTAGGGAAGACCCAGTCTACCCTTGCTAGAAATGCAGACGCGGTGCTTGACGCCGGCGTAGAGAAGGAAGCGGATAGCCTGGGCCTTGCGCCTACGAGCTCCACCACCGCGGCTCTGGCTCTGGGGGACGCTCTCGCTGTTTCCTTGATGGAGCGACACCACTTCACGGCAGATAATTTCGCTGTCTTCCATCCCGGCGGCTCCTTGGGCAAGCGTCTCCTCCTGACGGTGGAGATGGTGATGCACAAGGGCGAAGACAATCCTCTGATTTCCAGAAATGCGTCGGTCAAGGATGCGCTCTTCGTGATGACCGACAAAGGCCTTGGGGCTGTATCGGTGGTGGATGAGGAAGGACATCTGGAAGGACTCATGACCGATGGCGATGTGCGTCGAGGCCTCGAGCGGGGCGTGGATTTCCTCTCCCTTCCGGTGGAAGCGGTGATGACCGTAGCGCCTATGGTGATTTCCACAGAGAAGCTGGCGGCCGAAGCGCTCCATGCCATGGAGAAGCATCAGCCCCATCCCATCACAGTGCTTCCGGTGGCTGACGCCGAGGGCAAAGCCATCGGCATGGTGCACATCACAGATCTGCTTAGACAGGGGGTTATGTGATGTGGGGAGATGCTAAAGTAAAGCTCATGGCCTTCGATGTGGATGGCACATTGACCAATGGGATGCTCATCATGGGGCCCGATGGGGAGGCCTATAAATTATTCAATGCTCACGACGGCCTGGCTATTTCCTTGGCGCACCGCATGGGCTACAAGGTGGGCTTCATCACTGGCAGGACTTCGAAAATCGTAGAGGTCCGGGCGAAGGAGCTTCACTGCGATTTCGTTCTTATGGGCATCAAAAATAAAATAGAAGCCATGGACGGACTTTTAAAGAAATACGAAATGAAATGGGACGAAGCAGCCTACATGGGCGATGACCTGAATGATCTTCCTCTTTTGACCAAGGTAGGCGTATCCGGTTGTCCCTTTGACAGCTGCGACGAAAATAAATCAGCCTGCGATTTCATTTCCCATAAGAGAGGCGGCGAAGGAGCTGCCCGAGAATTTATCGAGCATATTTTGAAATCTCAGGATCGATGGGACGAGGCGGTGTACTCCTTCCGTGAAATCGATCAGGAGGATTTGATTCAGTAGTGTAATGGGGAGAACATCCGCCATGTCATTTGATATACAATACGGGATACTGAAGGGCGTCAGCCGTCTGCTCTGCGCCATGTCCTATGACCGTATCCTTTCCATCGGCCGTTTTCTGGGGCCTTGCATCATGCAGCGCATCACGAAACAAAGAAACCGCGGCATAGAGCAGATCATGATGGGCATGGGCATGTCCCGCGGCGAGGCAGAGAAGCTGCTTCACCGGGTCTATGAGCATATCGGCATGTCCGCCTTGGAAATGATGTATATGCCAAGGCTTTGCGAAGAAAAGGACCGCATCAATGACTATGTGAAGATAGACCATCCCGAGTACCTGGAGGCGGCTTACGCCGAGGGGAAAGGCATCGTAGGTCTCACGGCGCACATGGGAAATTGGGAGTGGCTCGGAGCCGGGCTCGCGCTTCATGGCTACGACACATCGGCCATTGGCAAGAAGCAGGACAGCGATGCCTTGATGCGGATCATCAACGATTACCGCGCTCGGGCAGGGCAGCACATTTTCCTCACCGGCACCGGTGGCTATGAAATGATTGCGGCCGCTCGGTCCATGAAGAAGAATCATATCCTTGGTTTCCTTTCGGATAAAGACGGAGACCAGACCGGCGTGCCGGTGCTATTTATGAATCGCGTCTTCTCCTTCCCCCAGGGACCGGTGGTATTTTCCAGGAAATTCAAAGCGCCGATCCTTCCGATTTTCATCGTCAGAAATGAAGGCGGCAAGGGCCACACCATTTGCGTAGGGAAGCATTTCTACTACGAGGACACCGGCGATGAACGGCGGGATACCTTGGTGAATGCCCAGAAGATGGCGACGGCTATAGAAGATTTCATCAAGGCCCATCCGGAGGACTGGCTTTGGTTCCAGCATCTCTTCTGGACAAGGCCGGGAAAAATAAAAATGTTTATGGAGTTTTCCGAGGAAGAAAAGAAAGCCTTTGCTTCCGGTATGGATGAAAATTGGAATGAAACGAAAGGAGGAAAGCTGTGAACAGCAATAAAAAACTCGTCCTCATTCTATGTGCCGTCCTTCTGGTGGCAGCAGGCATATTCCTCCTGTTTAAGGACAACCACGGAAATGCAGGACAGGCCAGCTCTCAGGGACCGGCCATGGAATTTAACAATATCGAAATGAAAGAGGATAAAGACGGCAAGGCTGTGTGGCGGCTCAAGGCCGGCTATGTGGCCATGAGCCGCGACAAGAACCATGCGGACATGAAGGACATCGATGGCTATTTCAAGAAGGACGACCAAGAGCTCTATCTCAAAGCAGATAGCGGATGGTATGATCGCAAAAAGGGAAAGATTTATGTAGAAGGGCATGTAGAGGGACATACCAGCGATGGATTGATTCTCCATGCAGAAAATCTGACCTACGATGGAAATAAGGATGTACTTTCCAGCGATAAATTCTTTACGGCTGAAAAAGACGGCCGCGTGCTCTCGGCGGATAGCTTCACGGGAGACCGGGTACTGGAAAAGCTGGTAGCCAAGGGACATGCCAAATTGGCTGATAAGGAGGAAACCAAGTGAGAACCTTGTATAAAGCATTGCTCGCAGCAGCGCTGCTCGTGAGCGCATCAGCCCCTGTCATGGCTGACGACATCACCGCCGATGAACTGACCTACAACGGCAAGACCAAGGTCGTGACTGCCAAGGGTCACGTAGTGATTCATGCCAATGAGGGCGCCACCATCACCGGGAAGAATGGCGAATACCATTTCGAGGACAAAAGTGCTTTTCTTGCCGGTGGCGTGAAATATCAGAAAGAGAGCACTACTCTTACGGCAGAGAAAATGTATCTTTATAAAGACCGCACCGCTCGCGGTGTAGGTGGCGTTTATTTCGAAGACACCGCAGAGAAACGGATTCTCAAGGGTGACGATGTGATGTACAATTCCGATACCGGCTTCGGCAAGATCGAAGGCAATGGCTACCTGGAGACGCCGGATGGCAGTCTTTCGGCGCCTCACATCGAAGGAAATATGAAGCAGGTGAAGATCGTGGCAACCGGCGGTGTGAATCTGACTCGCCCGGCCAGCAATGCCACCGGCTATGGCGACAAGGCGGTGTACACCAGAAGTGGCGAGAAGGGCACTGACGGCAAGCTGGTCCTTTCCGGCAACGCTTGGATAAACCAGAATGGCAACACCTTCAATGGCCCGGAGCTGGTGCTCCGCGATGCAGACAAGGTGGTAGAAACCACCGGCCGCAGCACCATCGTCATTACCAATACGGAGTCTATGACTTCCAATACTGAGGAAAAGAAACAGGAGAGCAAAGGAGAAGCAGCCCCGGTCGCTCCGGTCACTGCAGCGACTCCCATTGCCGGCCGCCCGGAATATGCCGGTGCTCCATTAGAAACTAAGGATAGCAAATGAAGATAGAAACCCATGATTTAATGAAAAGCTATGGCGCCCGCGCCGTGGTGGATCATGTGAATGTGGAGGTGGAGCAGGGATCCATCGTGGGCCTCTTGGGACCCAATGGTGCCGGCAAGACCACCACATTCTACATGATTGTCGGCATCATTCAGCCGGATCAAGGGGACGTGACGGTGGATGGACAATCCCTGGTGGGCATGCCGATCCATAAGCGTCACCAGTTCGGCATCGGCTACCTGCCTCAGGAAGCCTCCATTTTCCGCAAGATGACGGTGTGGGATAATCTCATGTCTCTTTTGGAAACCAGAACAGACCTTACGCCGGAAGAAAAGGTGGCGAAGGCGGAATCCCTTTTGGAAGAATTCCATATTTCCCATGTGAAGGATACCCGAGGCGATGCCCTCTCCGGCGGCGAACGTCGTCGCGTGGAAATCGCCCGTTCTCTGACCCTTGATCCGGCCTTTATTCTTTTGGACGAACCATTTGCCGGCGTCGACCCTTTGGCAGTGGAGGATATCCAGAGCGTGGTGATGCACCTCAAGACCCGTGGCATCGGCATCCTGATCACCGACCACAATGTGCGCGAGACCCTTCGCATCGTAGACAAAGCCTACATCCTATCGGAGGGCCGGATCCTTCTTGCCGGAACGGCCAACGAAATCGCTTCCAATCCGGTAGCGAGAGAATTCTATTTGGGAGCCAACTTTAGCTTATGATTCAACAAGAAATACCGGGAGGAAAATTCCGATGAGGATTTTGGATAAATATATATTAAAAGAATTTTTAGCTCCCTTTTTATTTGGTGTGGCTGCCTTCACGGCCATCTTCCTCGGTGCTGATACGCTCCTGAAAATCGCGAGCTATGTGTCCGAGTACGGTGCCTCTGCGGTGTCGGCGGTGAAGATTTTCATCCTGGCCCTGCCACGCATCGTGGTGTACACATTCCCCATGGCAGTCCTCCTGGGATCGCTCATGTGCTTCTCTCGCCTCTCCGGCGCCAGCGAGCTCATCGTTATGCGTACCTCGGGGCAGAGCTTCTTCCGCTTGGCGCTGCCGGTCTTTGCGTTGGCACTGGTCATCAGTCTGTGCGCTGTGGCCTTCAATGAATACGTGGTGCCATGGACCAATAGGGAATACCAATATGTGGTCAACACGGAAATCAAGAAAAATATGAATCCCGGCGTCACGGACCATGTAGTCATCCGCGATGTGCAGAATGGGAAAATCAATCACCTCCTATATGCTCGTCGCTACAATCCAAAAACCAAAGAGCTGGAAAATATCACTGTCCAGGAATTTGAAAACGAAAAGGTCATGCATGTAGAAAATGCGCCGAAAGCCGTATGGAAGGATGGCGTATGGGTCATGACTGATGGCGTCATTTACGATTTGGCGGAAGCCGGCGTAGAGCGGATGATGCACTTCGAGAAACAGGAAATCCCCTATGCTATGTCTCCGTCGGAAATTCCAAACTCCAATAAGAGATTGGACGAAATGACCATTCGTGAGCTTGTCCTCACACAGAAGGCCTATACAGCAGCTCATGCTGACGCCACTGACGTCATGATGGAAATCTATCGCCGCTTCTCCCTCCCCATGGCCAGCTTCGTCTTTGCCATTGTGGGCGCTCCCCTGGGCGTACAGAAGCAGCGCTCCTCCTCGTCCATCGGCTTCGGTCTTTCCGTAGTCATCATCTTCCTCTACTACGCCATCATGACATTCCTCGAAGCTTTGGGCAAAGGCCACATGCTCCCGCCCTTCCTGGCGGTGTGGATGCCAAACTTCATCGCCCTCATCGTGGGCTGCTTGCTCATTCGCAAAGCAGACAAATAGCAGGTTGGTTAGTAATCAGTAATTAGTAATTAGTGATCAGGGCACGTTTAGCGATAGTGAGAGATGGCCCCATTCCCTTTATGCTGAAAGGAAGCTGCACCATTTCCTGTTGGCGGCAAATGCGTCCTGATCACTGACTACTGACCACTGACTACTAAACCTCTATCGTTAATTCCTAATCCCAATAGAAGGAGGCTTTCCAATGTTTATCGGCATATTCATATTTCTTATACTGATCGTCATGGGCGGCCTCATTGCCTTTTTGGGAGACCGCATCGGGTCGAAGGTGGGGAAGAAGCGGCTGACCCTCTTTGGGCTCCGTCCGAAGTACACCTCCATCATCGTCACCATCATTTCCGGCGTCATGATTTCCTTTACCACTATCGCCGTGCTTGCTGTAGTGAATGAAAATGTGCGGGTCGCCCTCTTTGGTCTCTCGAAACTGCAGGACGAGATGAAGGATCTAAACCAGCAGATCCACACGAAAAATTTGGAGCTGGAAAAAGGGAAGCTGCAGCTGGAGGCTAGAAATAAAGAATACGAAGACGTGACACAGAAATCCGCAGAGACCTCCAAGCAGCTCGAGCAGGTGGAGAGCCAGCGGCTTTACATGGAAAATGAGCTCGCCTCGGTGCAGTACGCCTATGACGAAGCCAAAGCCGGCGTAGAAAAATCGGCAGAGGACATCGCTGAGCTCCAAAAGACACGGGAAGAGCTCACCGGAAATATCGATGTGCTGAACCAAGAAAAGCAGCAGCTCATCAAAAATATTTACGCTCTTCGCGAAGGCCAGGTAGTCTTCCAGGCCGGCCAGGTCCTCACCAGCGTGGTGGTGGACGAGGCCATGTCGGAAGAGAAGGCAGACAATGTGCTGAAGAGCGTTCTGGCGGATATCAACGCCATGCTGAAGGAGCGGCTGAATATCACTGACGAAAAAGTAGAAATGGTCCGCATGAGCCAGAAGGATTTCGACGAAGCGCTATCTGAAGTGGTAAATGGGAAAAATAAAAAATTGGTCCGCGTGGTAGCGGCCCAGAACCTCATCCTCGGCGAACGGCTGGTGGTGGACTTCGACATCCACGACAACCTTTTGATCTACAGCAAAGGCGACACCATTCTCCGCGGCAATTTGGATAAGTACAAAGAAATTAAAAATTATGAAATGCAAGTGATCCGTTTTCTTCGCGATCTGAACCTCTACGCCCAGAGCAAGGGCGTCCTCCCGGATCCCATCACCGGCAAGGTGGGCGTCCTGGATGGCCAAGAGCTCATGACGGTGATCCAGAAGGTGAAGGAATGCAATGGCGAATGTGACCTCATCGTCAAAGCCGCGCGGGACATTTACAGCCAAGGCCCCTTGGTCATTGACGTGCAGGTGGTGAAACGATGAAGAAGCTCATTTGCGCCATTGACCCCGGCAAGGACAAGACCGGCGTGGCTCTCGTCTTTGCTGACGGCATTTTGGACATGAAAAAAATCGTAGTCACTAGGGACTACGAAAAAGAAATGAAAGAAATTTTGGCGGGGAGACATCTCTCCGCCTTCGTCATGGGAAATGGTACCCGCCACCAAATCATGCAGAAGCGCTCCGAAGCGTTGCTCAAAGAAATGGAAATCCCTCTCCCTGTCACCTTGGTGAATGAAAAATACACCACCGAAATGGGCGAGGCCTGGTACTGGAAGGATCACCCGGCCAAAGGCCTGGCAAGGCTCATCCCCAAAGGCATGCGCACCGTCCCCGTCCCCATAGACGACTACGTGGCCTGGATCATCGGCTGCATATTTTTAGGCATCGTCAAGGCAGAGGACGTAGGGCATAAGAAGGTGTAGGCTTAGTAGTCGGTGGTCGGTAGTCGGTAGTCGGGGCGCACTTGACTGAGCAGCTAAATGCGTACTGACTACCGACTACCGACCACCGACTACTTACTAAAAAAATCTTGACTCCCACTACTTTATGATATATAATATTTAAGCGTCACGGGGCATAGCGCAGTTGGTAGCGCACCTGCTTTGGGAGCAGGGGGTCGCCAGTTCGAGTCCGGCTGCCCCGACCATATGGCTCAGTAGCTCAGTTGGATAGAGCAACCGCCTTCTAAGCGGTGGGTCGTGAGTTCGAATCTCTCCTGGGTCACCAATAAAAAATCGCAGAGAATTTTCTCTGCGATTTTTTATTGCTCAAAATTTTTGAAATCAGGGGACTTTGAAGGAACGCGAGATTTCAAAAAATCAAAAAGCGGTTTTCTAGTCTGGCCTCATTTTTTGTTCACTTGTTTTCCGTATTCTCTGAAAAGTTTTTGGAAACATCTGCCAAAAAGTATATGAAAACAAAAAGTTTTTGGCGAGAGTCACCAAAAACTTTTTGTTTTTGCATGGGATCTATGCTACACTGATGGC
>CAVKMC010000059.1:4655-9379 GCA_963657285.1 Agathobacter sp. | reverse complement strand
ATCCAGGGGAAGGAGGTCAGAGATGAGTACAATATAAAAGCTGCGATCAGATAGATCGCAGCGTGATAGCTGGTGGAGATGAGGGGAGTCGAACCCCTGTCCAAAAAGCCTAAACCATAAACTTCTCCGAGTGCAGTTACTGTTTTTGGATTTGAGCAAAGTACCGTACAGGAACAAACTACCTTTGCCGAGCTTGGAATTGGTTTCCCAAGAGAGGTCCCATGCATCCCTCTTTGGTATCCTATTGGTTGATGTCAGTTCAGGGTCATAGGAAAACGCTGAAGGACATTAGCAGATTAGGCTGCTAAAGCAAAATCGTGTTTTGCGTTTAAGTTTGCCCACCGTTTAACGGGTAGATGGAATCCCGACTCGCTATTTATGCCCCAGAATCTCCTGTCGAAACCGGTACATCCCCATTGGGTCACTTCATTATATGAAATATAAAAGAAATTGTCAAATGTCAGCGAATGCCGGGCGGCCGCCCATAGAGGTAGCGGTCTTCACCGCATCAAGGACCGCCAGGCGCACCGCTTCTTCCGCTAGGTACCCCACGGTATCGATGGGCGCTTCTATATTTCCAGCGGCCATAGTAAAGACGGTGTCGCCATCCATGGAGGTATGCACCGGGCGGATAGAGCGAGCGTAGCCGTCGTGGGCCATGGTGGAAATCATCTGGCACTCGGTCTTGGTGAGCTTCGCATTGGTGATAACGCAGCCGATAGAGGTATTGCCGCCCATCACACGCTTGAAACCGCTAAGCATGAGGTCATGAGAGGAAACGATGGTCTTCCCATCAGTGGAGAGCGCGCCAGCCAGTACGCGATCGCCATCGAAAACCTCGCCGGAGGCATTGACCGCCATGTAAGCGCCTACCACCAGACCGCTGTCCATCTTCAGCTCCGCATAGCCGGCGCCGGTCTTCATGGCGTGCGCAAAGCCGGTGAGCTTGCCTACCATGGCACCGGTACCGGCACCGGTGCAGCCTACCGGAAAGGTCGCGTCTGCCCGCTCTGCCGCCAGGCGCCCCATGGCCATGTCGGGGTGGGCCTTCGGATTTCCTATCATAAGGTCAAAGAGCACAGCGCTGCAGACGATGGGCACCCTTGCCGGGCCTACCGAAAATCCGACGCCTTGGTCTGCCAGGTAATTCATGACGCCGCAGGCAGACTCGAGGCCAAAGGCGGAGCCGCCGGAGAGCACCACGGCGTGGATCTGCTGCACTGTCTTTTCCGGACGAAGGAGATCGGTCTCGCGAGTCCCCGGCGCACAGCCACGAACATCCACGCCAGCAAAGGCGCCGCCTTCGGGCGCCAGGATCACTGTGGTACCGGTAAGGCCGTCTAAATCTTCGGCGGTGCCGATACGAAATCCCGGTACAGACAATGTCCTGGTGATCATTACAATTCTCCTTTCCTCGCGATGGAGAGACAACGGAGCAATTCTTCCGGCACCGGCGCCTCGAAGTGCATGGCTTCCCCGGTGACCGGATGGCGCAGGTCCAGGGTCCAGGAGTGGAGCGCCTGGCCTTCGATGGGGAAATGATCCTTCTTCCAGCCATAGAGTGGGTCATTTACCACGGGGTGGCGGATGTGGGCCATGTGCACACGGATCTGGTGGGTGCGGCCGGTTTCCAGCTTGCACTCGATCCAAGAATAATGGGGCATGAACTCAATGACGCGGAAATGGGTCACTGCGGGCTTGCCGGTCTTCGGCTGCACGTCCCACTTCATGCGGTCCTTGGTGCTGCGTCCCAATGGGAAGCGGACGACCCCTGTATTTCCTTCCATCTGTCCATGCACCAGAGCTACATAATGGCGCTGGGCTTCATGGGTGGCGATTTCCTCCTTCAAGACCGGGAATGCGCGAGCAGACTTGGCCACCACCATAACGCCGGAGGTATCCTTATCGAGGCGATGCACGATGCCCGGACGGATAGGATCCTCACAGGCTTCAAAGAGCGAAGGACCGCAGTGGAAGAGGAGCGCATTCACCAGCGTGCCGTCAGGATTTCCCGAGCCCGGATGCACCACCATGCCGCGGGCCTTATTGATCACCAGCATGTCGTCATCTTCATAGAGGATGTCCAGTGGCAGGTCCTGAGGGATGAGCGTGAGGTCCTCCTTCTCCTCCCAAGAGAAGGAAATCTGGTCCCCTTCCTGTACGTGATAATTCGGGCGAATCATTTTCTCGGGAAGCAGGATGGCCCGCCCCTCTTTGATCCATTTCTGCACCTCCGAACGGGTGAGGCCGGATGCATCCTTCAAAAACTGATCGAGCCGCTGTCCCGCTTCGCGCTCTGTTACTTCATATACCGTGTCACTCATGCTTCATGTCTCCAGAAATAAAATACAATCAGCGCCACGCCGACGCAGATGAAAATGTCCGCCACATTGAAAATCGGCCAAATGCGGAAATCAAAGAAATCCACCACCCCGCTGATGCGGACCCGGTCGATGGCATTTCCCAAAGCGCCGCCCAAGAGCATACCGATAGCCGCCGGGAAATAGAAAGGCTCTGTGGGAATCCGTTTCCGGAAAAAGAAAAAGGCACCGAAAAGAATCACCACGATCACCAGGAAAAACCACCGCTGGTACGCCAGGATGCCAAAGGCGGCGCCGGGATTGATGATGTAGGTCAGATGAAATACATTCGGAATCAAGGGAACCGACTCGCCCCACACCATGTGCCCCTGGACGAACCATTTCACCAATTGATCAACTACAGTCACAAATAAAGCAATCCATACTGTCAGCATAATATCCTCCTATGTGGTTTATTATAGCATGGAGGGAAAAATAGAAAAAGTAGTCGGTGGTCGGTAGTCGGTAGTCGGGCCCGCGTACCTGCCTCTACATAGCTAGGAGCTGCGAGCTTGGAGCTTGGAGCTCTGATAGTGTCACTTAGTATTTAACTACGTCAAATGTAAGCAAACGAACTACTCCCGCTCCGATTGTATAGCGTGTCCACCGACTCCCGCCTAGTTTCAAGCTCTGGATAGCAAAAAACAGTTAAAAGCGCTCCGTCCATGAATTTACCGCTTAGCAAGCCTACTGACTCCTGCCGAGCTCCAAGCTCCAAGCTCAAGGCTCCTAGCTATGTCGAAACCGGTAAGCGCGTACCGACTACCGACCACCGACTACTATTTCCTGCACATAAAAAGAGCAGCCAGATGATTTCTCATCTCAGCTGCTCTCGCGGTGTCAATAGTTTATAAACACCTCAATATCCCTGCGTCCGAAGTTGAAGCACTCCTCGAAGGTCTCCATGCAAAGGTCGATGCGGTTGCCGATGATGGCGCCGCCGGTATCCGCTGCCACGGCGGGACCGTAATTGGGAATGTAGACCGAGCTTCCCAGGGGAATCACGCTGGGGTCTACCGCTACCGTGCCGTAGCCGGCCATGGTGCCGGTGGCAGTGATGCCGCGGCCGTCTCCATCAGAAGGATGGTAAGCGGTGGCGTGCATTTCACTCACGTAGCCGATGGTGCCTTCCATCTTTCCTGTCTTCATGATGCCGGGAGTGCCTTCCTTCTCCACGCTTTCATGACGGAGGATGGTCTTTACCACCTTGCCATCGGAAATGATTTCTTCCATTTCCACACGGCGCTTGCCGGCCTTACCTTCCTGCACCACTACTTCCTGGTCGGCAGAAAGCTTCTCATCGTACCACTTCTCGTACTCGATGGGGAGGCTCTCCGTGCGGGTCACCTTGCGCATGGTGTAAGGCACGATGTGAATCTGCATGCCCTCTTTTACTTGCATCATCCCATCCTCGATGGGCATCATCTTTTTCCAATCATATCCGGCATCATTCACCACGCCCTGCACAGTCTGCTGGGTGGTGTAGACCACCTTCGAGCGGCCTTCGGAAACCAAAATCACCGGCACCGCCCGCTCTACCACCAAGACGGAGCCATCGCTGACCGTCTTCGTGCTGGTCCAGAAGCGATCATATAGATTCATGGAAATCTTCAGTTCATTTAAAACGCTTTTGTAATCGTCTGCTCCTGTAGTAATCACTTGCTTCTTCTCGCCATCGTAGACCGTCACCTTTTTCAAGGAAACCGTATCGCCGAAATGCATGGAAGCGGAAGCCAAATCAGTGAAGCCGCCTAAGGAAGCAGCTAAGAGGACGCAGGCTACTATTCTTTTTGTTTTTTGGAATCGTGTAATCGTCATATAGTCCATCTCCTATGGGCATTATTCTACCATAGAAAGACTTTTTGTCAATTTTTACAAAGTTGACAAAGTTTATAGACATATTTTCCCAGTCTGCATCTATACTTTCATTGTTTTTGCAAATCAAATCATTATTTTCTATTTTCCATTTACAAAAGACAAAACAGCTTTTTATACAGTAACTATCGATAATTTTCATTTCGTTTTATTGTCAATCTTGTATTTTCAGAATAGACATTTGAGAAATATTAACGCTTCATGAGCCGCCTCTGTCCCTATGTTATCGCCTTTCTTCCCAAAACACACCTTTCCCCACCCTCCATTTGTCAACTTTCATGCCACGCATCCCCCTCCGGCAGGTCGGACTTTTTTGGCCCATCTTTCGCCCTTTCAAAGGTACGCATTTTAAGTATTGTGGGACTTGAATAATTAAATAGTTGTGGTTTTGAAGTTTATTTCCCAAAAAAGTTATCGTTTTATGATAAAAGTGGAAGAAGGGGTGCTAAAGGCGGGGATGCATCCCCCGCTTGGAGACCAGGCGGGGCT
>CAVKMC010000059.1:0-4645 GCA_963657285.1 Agathobacter sp. | reverse complement strand
GTGGTCGGTAGTCGGTGGTCGGTGGTCGGTGGTCAGGACGCACCAAACGGTTGAGTCAGTAAGCACGCATACCGCTATCGCTGACAGATCCTTCGACTTCGCTCAGGATGACGTTAGAGATGAATACCATATGAGAAACAGAACGCCGCATACCGCGGTAGAGGTAGCATGCCTACAGTCTCTACCGCCAAGCGCGTACTGACTGCTGACCACTATTAGTCATCACCCGCCCTACGGGCCCCCTCTTCAGGGAAGAGGGCTTTATACGCCACTAAGTGATCAAACATCTCATCTCATTTCCCCAAAATAAAAAGCCGTGAAACCGATTTCTCGATCTCACAGCTTCAAATTCAAAAGGCAGAATGGGATAGCCGGCAAGCACGTACCGACTACCGACTACCGACTACCAAAATCATTTCTTCCCAAACACCGGCACGTAGGGCTCCATCTTTTGCGCCAGGGTCATCACGTCATCGCGGTCGCGCTTTTCGGCGATGCGCTGGAATTCGGCTTGGGCGCCTACTTTATCAGCGGGAGCGATTTCCTTCACCCAGGTGCCGTCGGACTGCATGATGTGAGCCTTCTGGTTGTCGGCGAGCTCCATATTTACCATATCCTTCAGGCGATGGCGAAGGTCGGCGTCGCGGACCGGGACCATGAGCTCCACGCGATCATTCAGATTTCTAGGCATCCAGTCGGCACTGCTGATGTACATTTCTTCGCGGCCGCCATTGGCAAACCAGAAGACGCGGCTGTGTTCCAGGAAGCGGCCCACCAGGCTTCTGACGGTGATATTATCACTGAGGCCGGGGATGCCGGGGATGAGGACGCAGATGCCACGGACGATGAGCTCGATCTTCACGCCGGCCTGGGAGGCTTCGTAGAGCTTGTCGATGATTTCCTTATCCAGAAGGGAATTCATCTTCGCCACCATGCGAGCGGGCTCGCCCTGCTTGGCGAAGGCGATTTCCCTGTCGATGAGCTCCATGGACCGCTGGCGCAGATTGATAGGCGCCACGATGAAGGAATCCCACAGCGGCGGGTCGGAGTAGCCGGATAGGAGGTTGAAGAAGGCGGACGCATCGCTGCCGAAGTGGTCGTTGCAGGTGAAGATGCCCAGGTCCGTGTAAAGCTTCGCGGTGGAGGCATTGTAGTTCCCCGTAGCCACATGGACGTAGCGGCGGATGCCATCCTTTTCGCGGCGGATCACCAAAGTACACTTAGAGTGGGTCTTGAGGCCCACGAGACCATAAATAACGTGGGCGCCGGCCTTTTCCAGACGGCGGGCCATGAGGATGTTATTCGCTTCGTCGAAGCGGGCCTTCACTTCCATGAGCACCGTGACCTGCTTGCCGTTCTGGGCGGCTTTTTCCAAGGCCTGGATGATGGGGCTCGACGAGCTGACGCGATAGAGAGTCTGCTTGATGGCCAGGACGTCCTTATCCGCTGCCGCAGAGGCCACGAAATTCACCACCGAGTCTTCGAAGGACTCATAGGGCAGATGCACCAGGAGGTCCTTCTCGCGAATCATGTCGAAAATATTTCTTTCCGAATCCCTTTCCAGCTGGATCATGGACCAGGGGCGATGGGGATGGGCTTCGGGATAGCGGAGGCGGTCGTAGCCCTTGATGCCGCAGAAACCAAAGAACATGGTCACGTCCAGTGGCCCGTCGATTTCATACATATCCTCTTTGCTGAGATTCATAGCAGAAGTCATGAAGCGCTGCATGAAGCGGCTGGTGCCGGTTTCAAATTCCAGACGCACCACCTCGCCGCGCTGACGTTTCTTCAGCTGCCGCTCCACTTCCACCACCAGGTCCTGGGCGTCTTCCTCGTCGATGGCGAGATCCGCGTCTCGGGTGAGGCGGAAGGGATGGGCTTCCAGCAAATCGTAGCCGATGAAGAGACGGGGCGCGAAGTGGCGGAGCAGCTGCTCCAAGAGGACGAAGTCATGACGCTGGGGATTTTCCGGATTGTCCGGCAGGCGGATGATGCGGGGCAGCACCGACGGCACCGGCACGATGGCAGTCTTCACGTCGATGTCATTTTCCTCGTCCAGATTCATATCCCGCTCATTGCGCTCCAAAAGCATGGCGATATTGAGGCTCTTGGACGCCAGGAAAGGAAATGGATGGGACGAGTCCACCGCCATGGGAGTCACTACCGGGAAGACCTGGCGCTCGAAATAATCTTCCAGCCATTTCTTCTGGGCCGGCGTGGCTTCATCGGGATGGATGAAATAGAGCCCTTCGCTTTCGAGCTCCTTCAAAAGCATGTGGAGGTAGCGATACTGGCGAGCCACCAGCTTCTGGCAGATGTCGGAAATGCCTTCGAGCTGCTCCTCCGGCGTCATATTCGCCACGTCACGGCGCTTCACACCATTTTCCTTCTGGTGCTTCAAGCCCGCCACGCGGATCATGAAAAACTCATCCAGATTGGAGCTGGTAATGGCCAAAAATTTCAATTTTTCCAGCAATGGATTGTTCGGATCCACCGCCTCCTGCAGCACCCGTCGGTTGAACTGCAGCCATGAAAGCTCGCGATTCAGATAATACTGCTGCGCTTTGATTTCCATATTTATCGTTGCTCCAGTCTGGCTTCCATGCCAAATACGTTTTCAAATAATTCCTTTTCCTTATCGAAGAGCCAGCTCTCCAGGGCTGTATCCTCGCTGCTTTCGTACTCGATCACCAAGGAGTCGCCGGCGATATGAGCCGACACATCCTTGAGCTTCTGCTTTCTGGACATATCCATAGCACGGACCAGGCGGAAGATAGAAATCAGCTTCAACGCCGTCATCTTCGACTCCTCCGACAGGATACGGAAGGGCTCATCCTCATCGTGAGGCGTCCCCTTGTGGTCGTAGTAGACGATGCAGGCCACGATGTCCTTTTCTCTATCGGAAATACCGAAAATGTCGGTGCCTCGAACCATGTTCCACGCCTGCGCCGAGGAGCCCAGGAGATTGACATATTTCCCGATCTGGTAGAGGATGATGGCCATGCGGAGAAGGAAGCCGTCTCTTTCATGAAGTCCCTTGTCTTGGTCAAAGGCCTGGATGATGATATTGCTGTAGAGCTCCAAGGCCTTCGCATGAGCCGGCTCGTAATAGTAGGACGCGGCGATGGAGCGGGTGAGTTCCAGATTTTGCGCGCGCATATAGAGCAGCGCCGGGTCATTCGTTTTCTGGGCGCCATAGAAAAGCGCCGCCGCTTTGATGAAGGTCATGCCCATCATCACTACATTTTTCACCGGCACAGAATTCAGGATTTCTCTATAAATATGAATGGTCGGGCTGACCGTAGACGCCCAAGCCTCACTGATGTGATACTTCTGCATGGTCATGGACATGGAGAGGCGGCCGGACTCCTCGTAGAAACGATAGAATTCATCGGGCTTCACTTCCGCGATGTCCGTCTTGTCCAGGTCTCGATGGAGCAGCATGGCTACGATGCGCGCCTCGCGGCCCGACAGAATGACCGAGTCGATATGGAACTGCCGGATGGTCACCCACAGGGGCTCCATGATGGCGTGGATGTACTCCGCCAGGGCCTCGGGGAAATAGCGAGACTCCCTTTGGTTCGTCTTGAAGGTCTCCAAAAGGCGGAGCGTCCCGATGTGCACATTGTGCTGGTAGCGAAGCGCCCCCTTCTCCCACACCGTGAGGCCCACGCAGCCGGAGGTGATGTCCACGAAGAGGAAATTCGTGCCCAGCCTCTCCTTCTGCTCCCGATTGTACTGCTTCAGCTGGTACTGCAGGCCGAAATGCTTGAAATAAATTTCCTGCGGCATGTCCACTACCTGCACATGGAAGCCCGTCTGCACGCGGATCAGATCCAGGATGGAGCGGCAATTCTCCGCTTCCCGGAAAACAGCCGTCGCATAGACGGTGTACACCTTCACCTGGTAATCCTGCAAGAGCTGCTTCAGCCCATTCAGCATGCGGCACAGCCGGCGGATGGACGCGAAGGAAAGTCTCTTGTGATTGAAAACCTCCTCGCCGAAATTGGTATCCTTCCGCACCGATTCAATGACGCGGACCTCCTTGACATTGGTATACTCCACGATTCGCATGGACAAATTGGAAGAACCTATATGAATGATCCCATAAACCAGCGGCTTTTGTTCTGCCATAGAGCGCCCCCTTTTCTATAATGATGGTATTTAATTACGCTAGTGGTTTCGTAGTCGGTGGTCGGTAGTCGGTAGTCGGGACCCGCAGACCTGCTTCCTCATAGCTTTGAGCTAGGAGCTTGGAGCTAGGACGAAGCAGCCAAATGCGCCCCGATTACCGATTACGAAACAACAATAAGTAAAATCATATACCTAACTACATTACACCATGACTGTAAAAATAGAGTAAAAAGGAAATCAAATGATTTTCAGAGAGAAGATACACTTCTCCATTTATATTATAGCATGAATGGGAGATTAGAGATGAGGAATTCACGTTCCACCTATTGAAGTGAGGAGTGAGGAGTGGTAGTGCGGCGCACAAATTAAGAAGCGCCGCAAATTTGAAAAATCATCACGCTCACCTGCTTCCCTACATCCGTTAACCGTATAACCGTATAACCGTTTACTGCAAAGCTAGGTTAAAATTTTATGCTAAAGGTTAGTGTCGATTGTGACTCCAGCCTTACGG
>CAVKMC010000058.1:0-9387 GCA_963657285.1 Agathobacter sp. | reverse complement strand
TCTCCAAGGGGCTACACCTTACCGCTAGCGTAAAGCAATTATTTTACCTGCTGGTATTTAAAAACTTCTTACCCTATTTCAAAAGCTCGCGCCGCTTTCTAATTTGACGCGGCGCACCTTCCCTTGAACCCTGAACCCTGAACCTCGAACCTAAAACTAAAAGCAGCCCCTCGGAGCTGCTTTTGGAAATTTTATTTCTGGTACGGCACGATGGAAGCGCAGTGAGCCATGACTGCGATATTGTAATCGGTCTTGCCTTCTCTTTCGAGCTGAGCCTTTGCCTTTTCCCATGCTTCTTCCACAGTCGCGCAGGGGATCTGGTTTGTTCTCTTGATGGCCTCGAAGTTTTCCGGGTTGGTTACCAGATAAATGGTGTAGCGGTGGGTCATGCAGAAGAGGTTGAAGGCCACGAAGAAGGGAATGGTGAAATGTTCGCGCAGTGCCTTTTCCATTTCCTCTTCGGTGTCGTACTTGAAGCTTCCCAGGTAGGCTTCCGGTTCCCAGATGTCCGAAGCTTCCATGATGGCGATGATGATGCCGCCGTCCTTGGTCACCACGTCGGAGGGGTCGTAGCACTTGCAGCCCTGGTAGAGGGAAACGTCCTTCGGATAGCCGCCGGCGCAAGCGAAGGAGACGTCTGCCATCTTTGTGAAGGGCACCTTCTGGATCTTGTAGACTTCCTTCGTGCCTTCGAGCCAAGCTTCGT
Source organism: Agathobacter sp. (assembly GCA_963657285.1). Lineage (GTDB taxonomy): Bacteria > Bacillota > Negativicutes > Veillonellales > Dialisteraceae > Dialister. The sequence goes on along the minus strand of CAVKMC010000058.1, from coordinate 8,681 downwards.
AGGGATCGCCGCCTACCATGCGGCAAATCTTTCCTTCCGCATTGATGATGGAGTGTACCAAGAAGCAGGGCTTCACCATGTCGGAGGCTTCCTGCATGTCGTCGTGTACCGGGTTGTCATGGAGGAGCGTGGAGCGGGTCTTCGGATTGATGCCGCTGCCGAATTTTTCACCCAGCGCGTGGCAGTGATTGATCTGGATCGTCTCGTCGCCGGCAACGCCCGGGAGGATCAGCTTGCGGCCGCCGCCGTAGCCTGCGAAGAGGTGGGTGGTGATGCCATCCACCACGATGATCTTGTCCGCTTCCACAGCGTGCTTATTCAGCCATACCGGTGTGCCGCGGGAGGTGTCGCCCACATGCACCAGCTCGTCCATGGCCTTGCAGCGATGCTGATACAATTTGATGCGCTTTGCCACTTCCTCGCCAACGACTGCGATGTCTTCTTCCGGCGTCTGTTCGCGGTGAGTGCCCTGAGCGAAGAGGATGCAAATGTCTTCATCCGGTACGCCGGCCAGGTTCAGCTCGTTCACGATATGGATCACATACTGGTCCGAGTGATTCCAAGTGCGGGTGATGTCGGCGCAGACAATGCACACCTTGTCCCCTTTGGAAACGGTTTCCTGCAAAGGTTTGCCGCCGATGGGGTTTCTCATACAGTCGATGGTCGCTTCCTTCACGTCACAGGCCGGCACCGGATTTCCTTCCAGTACATCGGAAATATGTTCCTCCGGCAGCATGACCTTCTGCGTGCCCTTGCCAAATCCAAATTCAAATTCCTTCAGTGCCATAGTTGCTCCTCCTTCTAGTGGGAAACAGCTGAGGGTCTCAGTGTTTCGCTGAAAATATTTTTGCGTGTTCTTTCCATTATAGCACGAAAGGGGAGGTTTAGTAATCAGTGATTAGTGATCAGTGATCAGTACGCGTTTGGCTGCTGCCTAATGCTTTTCCGTTTCCCGCTATCGATTTTAGTAGTCAGTGGTCGGTGGTCGGTGGTCAGCGGTCGGTAGTCGGTAGTCGGTAGTCGGGGTGCGATTGACGCTAGCCCTACACAGCGCTTTTACCCCCTTCCTCTGGAAGGGGGGCAGGGGGGGTGGCTTGCACGCAGGGAAACGCGCTACTTAACGCTCTTGTGCCAACCTCCACCGCTAACGCGGTCCCCCTCCTTCCAAAGGAAGGAGGTTACATTGCGGAAAACGCGCCCCGACTACCGACTACCGATTACCGACTACTAAACCGCCAGCGCCCAATCACCCTCACTTATCGTACATAATCAGCCCCATGAACACCAAGTCCTCGTCTCCGATGTTTTCGATGCCGTGGCGGTTGCCGTTTTTACAGAAGGCCGCGTCGCCGGGGCCCATTTCGTAGGTTTCCTCGTTGTCTGTGTAGAGGCCCTTCCCGGAGATGATGTAGTACACCTCGCCGTCGCCCTGGTGCTGGTGCACGCCCATGGAGCAGCCCTTCTCAAGGGTCGCCTTCACGTAGAGGCGGCACTTATCTTTCCAAATTTCCGGCACCGCGATGGGCTCTAAGATCAAATGGCCCTTGCCGCCATTGGCATGTTCCAGGACTTTCTTTTCTAATTTTTCAAGCATTTTGTTTCTCCTTTATGTAAACGTAATATGATGGGAAACCGTGTACCTGACTCCACATAGCTAGGAGCTTGGAGCTTCATTGGTGCCAGTAGGCATGCTTGGCGGCGGAGACTTGAGGCATCCGCGTACCGGTATCGCCATAGCTTTGAGCTAGGAGCTTGGAGCTTGGAGCTTTATTGGCGTCAGTTGGCATACGGGACGGCAGTGTTCAGGAACACGCGCGTTTACCTATTGACCCAAGACTCCACCGTCGAGCGTGCTACTGGACTCCAGCCGGGCCCCAAGCTCCTAGCTCACAACTCCTAGCTATGACGAGACCGGTACGCGGATAGCTCAAGTCTCCACCGGCAAGCACGCCTACTGGACTCCAGCCGGGCTCCAAGCTCCCAGCTCATAGCTCCTAGCTATGGCGAAGCACGCAAACCCTTATCCCTCAGCCAGCCAAGCAAGCACTTCTTCCATCCTCTCCGCCTCTCTCACTTCGAGGCCCGGGGCGGCGGGGATGTCTTCGTGATTTTTCTTGGGAAGGATCACGGCCTTCATGCCGGCTTGGCGGGCGCCGAAGATTTTTTCCGGGATGCCGCCGACGGGCTTCACGTCGCCGGAGAGGGAAATTTCTCCTGTCACCGCCACGTCTTGGCGCAGCGGCTTCTTCTCGATGGCGGAAATAATGGCCGCCGTGATGGCGACGCCGGCGGAGGGGCCGTCCATATTTCCTCCGCCCACCACATTGATGTGGAGGTCATAGTCCGAGAGGCGGATGCCTGTGAGGCCGCGGACCACCGAGGCCGCCGCGGCGACGGAGTCCTTGGCCATGGAGCCGGCGGTGTCGTTGAAGCGGATGGTGCCCTTGCCCTTCTCGTCGGCGGGGAAGGCGGCGGCTTCGATTTCCAAAGTGCTGCCCCAATAGCCCATGACGCCGAGGCCGTAGATGTGCCCCACCCGCGGCGGCTCGTCCACCGGCTTGTCGCGAAGCGTCATGCGGCTGGCGCGGGCGGCGCGGGTCATGTGGGCGCGGGTGATGGTGACGCCTTCGGCATTTCCTTTTTCGTACACCGCGAGACCGTAAGCGTCGGCGAGAAGATTCACCGCCTTGCGGCCTTCGGTGGTGTAGCGGCTGATGAGCTCGGCGACTCCCGCCTCCAGGCGGACGGATAATTTTTCCGCCGCTCTTTCGACGATGGAAATAATATGCTCCGGCTCCAGGGGGGCGAAATAAATTTCCGCGCAGCGAGAGCGGATGGCGGGATTGATTTCCTCGGGGCTTCTCGTGGTGGCGCCGATCAAAATGAAATCCGCCGGCGCGCCGTCCTTGAAGAGCTTGCGAATGTAGGCGGGGATGAGCGGATCCTCTTCGTCGTAATAGGCCGACTCGAAGCGAACCTTTTTATCTTCCAGCACTTTCAAAAGTTTATTCAGAAGAATGGGATCCAGCTCGCCAATTTCATCGAGAAATAAAATCCCTCCGTGAGCTTCGGTGACGAGGCCGGGCTTCGGCTCCGGGATACCCTCGTCTGCCAGCTCCTGGCGGGCGCCCTGGTAAATCGGGTCGTGCACGGAGCCGATCAAGGGGTCCGTCATGTTGCGGCTGTCCCATTGGAGCGTCGTGCCATCACATTCGATGAAGGGCGCGTCCTTGCCGAAGACCGTGTAGCCCCGCTTCTTCGCTTCCTCCAAGACGAGGCGGGCGGCGGTGGTCTTCCCCACCCCCGGCGGGCCGTAGAGGAGAAGATGCTCCGGGTACGGCGAGGCGATGCGAGAGGCCAGCGCCTCCACCGCTTCCTCCTGGCCGATGATTTCCGAGAGGGCGGAAGGCCTGACCACCTGCATTACCGACTGGGTGAGCTTCACCTTGTCCAAGGCCATGAGCTTCTCGAGCCGCCGCTTGCTCTCCGGCGTCTCTACGCTTTCCGTTTCCTCCTCGATGATTTCCCGCCGGATTTCCTCCACGTACTCCTGGTGCCGCTCCTCCAAGCGGGCGGTGATTTTTTCCTCCAGCTGCTTCTCCACCGCCTGGCGGGAAAGGATTTCCGCCAGCTTCTCCTCCATCTTGTCCAGGAGAATGGGGATCTCCGCGTCCTGGGGCTGGTGGTGATAGTCTCGGCTCTCCAAGATGAGCCGCGCCATGCCGATGAGGCGGATCCGCGGGTTCTCGTCATGAATATATTTCACCGCGTTGTAGCGGCTCGCCTGCACGATGAGCTGCTCCGGCCCGATGGCGGTAGCGTAAATGCTGTAAATCGCATTGAGCTGCCGATTCAGCTCCGCGTCCGACAGCCCGCCGTCCAGCTGGCTCTTGATCTTATTTAAAAGCTCGGTCACGTCATCCATATGCATCCCTCCTTTTTGTAATATCATACCACAAGAGAAAGGACGCGATAAGAGAGAAGGCGCGCTTACCTGCTTCGTCATAGCTTTGAGCCTGGAGCCTGGAGCTTGGAGCCCGGCTAGAGTCCAGTAGGCATGCTCGGCGGTAGAGTCCTGAGGTATCCGCGTACCTGCATCCTCATAGCTTTGAGCTCGGAGCTCGGAGCTTGGAGCCTGGCTAGAGTCCAGTAAGCATGCTCAGCGGTGGAGTCTTGAGTCAATAGGTAAGCGCGCATGCTCCTAGGCTCTACCGTCTGGCGTGCCCACTGACTCCAATGAAGCTCCAAGCTCCTAGCTCACAGCTCAAAGCTATGACGAAGCAGGCACGCGGACGCCTCAAGCCTCCACCGCCAAGCATGCCCACTGACTCCTGCCGGGCTCCTAGCTCCTAGCTATGACGAGGCAGGCACGCGGACGCCCCCATTCTCCAAAGTCATAACCCCCACTATTTCCCTCCCGATTTTCGCATAATGCTTCCCATTGACATTTCCGGCCTCCATCCTGTATAATCACTTTCAACTTCACAAACGAAGCAAACCCTTAGAAGGGAAAGAGTAATTTTCTTCTCGTCTTCCTAGAGAGCCGGGGCATGGTGAAATCCGGCAGGACAGGGAAAATGAAAATCATCCCGGAGGTGCGGTGCTGAATATCATTAAGCGCCGACGTCATTTCCACGTTACAGGAAACGCGTATGTTGGTACGTTGTAGAGCGCCTGAAGGAGAAATCCTTTCGGGAATCAGGGTGGTAACGCGGAACTGTATCCGTCCCTCATTTTGAGGGACGGATTTTTTTATTTCCAAGTCCCGGCTCTACTACAAGTTCAGTAGAAAGAAGGGATTTATCTTGGAATACGACATTAGATTTAGAAATCAGAAATCAGCGCATATACCTGCACAGACATAGCTTTGAGCTTTCAGCTTGGAGCTTGGAGCTCGGCTGGAGTCCAGTAGGCATGCTCGGCGGTAGCGTCTAGTAGCATGCACGGATTCCCCAAGTCTCCACCGCCAAGCATGCCCACTGTCGCCAATAGAGCTCCAAGCTCCAGGCTCAAAGCTATGTCGATACAGGTAAGCGGATAGCTCAAGTCTCCGCCGCCTAACATGCCTACTGCCGCCAATAAAGCTCCAAGCTCACAGCTCATAGCTCCTAGCTATGGCGAAGCAGGTACACGGCCCCCTATCCCCCCAATTAAAACCGAAAGGATTCTCCACTATGAAAAAGCTCTGTCAAATGCTCGCGAAATATTTCGGCGTTCTCGCCGTGGTCTTCTTGGCCTTGGGCCTCGTGACTCCCACCAGCTGGCTGTGGGTCCTGGGAAAAGTCCAGGGCGTCTCCGTCCTGTCGCTTCTCCTGGGCGTCATCATGTTCGGCATGGGCACCACGCTGGACCTCAAAGATTTCCTCGTCATCCTTCGCCGTCCCCGTGACGTATTCCTCGGGGCTCTCGCGCAGTACACCGTAATGCCCTTCCTGGCCTTCGCGCTGGCCATGGCCTTCCAGCTTGACCCTGGCCTCACCGCCGGCCTCGTGCTCCTGGGCACCTGCCCCGGCGGCACCACCAGCAACGTGATCACCTACATGAGCAAGGGCGATCTGGCCTACTCGGTCACCATGACCTCCGTCTCCACCCTCCTCTCGCCACTCCTCACCCCGGCGCTCACCTTCTTCCTCATCGGCAAGGAAATCGCCTTTGATCCCGTGGGCATGTTCCTCTCGATCCTGCAGATCGTCATCCTCCCGGTATGCCTGGGCCTGGCTTTGAAATATTTTCTTCCGAAAGCGGCAGCCGTCGCTGCGGATTACACTCCCGCTGTTTCCTCTGTCACCATCTGCCTCATCATCGCCGGCGTGGTCGGCGCGTCTCACAAAGCGCTGATGGATAATCTCGGCATCATCCTCGCAGTCGTCGTCCTCTTCAATGCCTTGGGCTACGTGCTGGGCCTTGCGGTCGCTAAGCTCTGCGGCCTCTCCTGGAAGAAAGCCGTCACCCTCTCCATCGAAGTGGGCATGCAGAACTCCGGCCTCGCTACGGGCCTCGCCAAGGTTCACTTCGCATCCATGCCGGCAGCTGTAGTACCCGGCGCGATCTTCTCCGCATGGTTCACCATCTCCGGCGCCGTCCTCGCCTGGGCCTGCGTGAACTACCTCAATCCGAAGTATGATGAAGAATATGAGGAAGAACGCCTTCCCGAAGTCCTCGCGGCAGATTAAAATGATAAATAGCGCCGCGCACCTGCTGCCTCATAGCTTTGAGCCTGGAGCTTGGAGCCTGGAGCCCGGCTGGAGTCCAGTAGGCACGCTTGGCAGTGGAGTCTTGATCCAATAGGTAAACGCGCATCGCTCCTAGGCTCCACCGCCGAGCATGCCTACTGCCGCTAACAAAGCTCCAAGCTCCCAGCTCATAGCTCCTAGCTATGGCGGTGCAGGCACGCAGATCCTTATCCCTTATCCCTTATCCCTTATCCCTATTCCCCAAAAGAAGGAGTCAACGACAATGAACCATCAATTCTTACCAAGCTACACCATCGGAACCGACGCTTACGACAGCGTATACGACGTATGCCACCACTTCGGCAAGACGGCCGTGCTCATCGGCGGACACAAGTCCAGAGCCGCTGCAGAGCCGGCGCTTCGCAAAGCCCTTGCGGGGAAATTGGAAATCCTTGACTCCCTCTACTACGGCGGCGACGCGACATTTGAAAACGCAGAAATGCTGAAAGCAAACGAAGCCTTCCAGAAGGCAGACATGGTCTTTGCCATGGGCGGCGGCCGCGCCATCGACACCGTGAAGAAAGCAGCCGGCGAAGCAGGCAAGCCCTATTTCACATTCCCCACCCTCGCATCGAACTGCGCCCCTGTCACCGCGGTAGGCGCGTATTACCACGAAGACCACACCTTCCGTCAGGTGTACTATGTGGATCGCCCGTCCTTCCACACCTTCATCCATACCGACGTGATCGCTCACGCGCCGAAGGAATATCTCTGGGCCGGCATCGGCGACGCCCTCTCCAAGCAGTACGAGGTCCTCTTCTCCTCCCGCGGCGATGAAGTGACCTACGGCCAGAGCCTGGGCATCCAGCTCGCCGGCGGCTGCTCGGCAGGCCTTTTGAAATACGGCGAAGAAGCCCTCGCAGCCGTTGACGAAAAGAAAGTGAACTACGCCCTCGAATACGTTTCCCAGAACATCATCTGCTCCACCGGCATCATTTCCAACCTGGAACCGGAGGACTACAACTCCAGCGTGGCCCACGCCCTCTATAACTCCCACACCGGCGTGGCCCATGAAGGCGCTCACCTCCACGGCGCGGTGGTCTGCTACGGCGTCCTCGTCCTCCTCACACTGGACGGACAGCTGGAAGAAAGAAATAAGCTCTACGAATTCTGTAAGCACACAGGCCTTCCGCACTCTCTCAAAGACATCGGCCTCACCGATCCCGCCGAGCTCATCCATAACGCCCTCCCCAAGCCCGACCTCTTCAAGGTACCGTACCCGATCACAGGAGAACTCCTGGCTAAGGCGATTGCTGAGGTGGAGGAGCTGGGGAAATAAGGCTGGTTGTTTAGTGATTAGTGATCAGTGATCAGTAGTCAGTACGTGCTTGACGAAACAGACATATGTGCCAAGCCCTCTTCGCTGAAGAGGGTGCCCGCAGGGCGGGTGATGCTCCGCTATTTCTAAAATTCTTTCTCAAAAAATTCCCGCAACAAAAAAGAGTCACAAATGCGTGACTCTTTTTTATTTCTTTTAGAAATACAGTCGATGAGATGAAGTGAGGAGGTAGGAGCGAGGAGTGGCGGTGCGGCGCTTATAGAAAGTGGAGTGTGGAGTGAAGGTGCGGCGCACCACCACTCCTCACTCTTAACGAATCCCCAGCCAATCCATCCGCCTTTGTGCCAGTCGCTCCATTTCTTCCTCTCTCGGGTGAGTGACCATGAGGGAAATCGGATCCTCTACCAAGGGGGAGAGGGAGGAAATATGTTTCTCCAGGGTTGCCAGATTCCAGAAGCTATGGATCGAGTAATCCTCATCGAATCGGAGTGTGCACTTGCCGTCGAGATCCACGAAGACCTCTCGCACGGAACCCATATGCACATACCCCAAGGCCGGCGCCGCGTCCGCGAGGCGCACCTGCAGGAAAAGGCCCGATAGACCATCGCCAAAGCGCACCGCCGTACCCCGACGACCGGCAAAAAGCTGTCTCTGACTTCTGATAGACTGGCCATAAGCCCGAGAGAGCCGGCCCATCACCGTCTCCACACCCGCCGGCTGACGGACCACCCGCCAATCGGACAAAATAGAAAGCGTGTCATCCACGCCGGATACCTTCCAAGGCAAGAGCGCCTTCATACCAATATCACACATCGCTTTTCCTCCGCTTGTGAAATATCCTCTCTATTCGTTCGGTGAACTCTTGTTCTCAACTCTGACATGAGTATAACAGATGTTCGGCCTTGGGTCAAGGGTGGTTTCGTGGTCGGTAGTCGGTAGTCGGTAGTCGGTAGTCGGGCGCACCTTCCGCTATCAAACCTCCTTCCTTTGGAAGGAGGGGGACCGCGAAGCGGTGGAGGTTGGCCGTGGAAAAGAGGGAGCATGCTTACCTGCTTGCAAGCCACCCCCTGCCCCCCCAAAAGGAAGCAATGCTATTAAGTTAAGCAGTTTAAATACCAGCAGGTAAAATAATTACTTTACTCAAGCGATAAACAGTAGCCCCTTGGAGA
>CAVKMC010000057.1:0-9403 GCA_963657285.1 Agathobacter sp. | reverse complement strand
CACAGCGCGAATGAAGGCGGCGATTTTCTTCGGGTCTTTTCCTAGTCTATCGCTATACTCTACGCCGGAGGAAATATCGACCACATCGGGATGAACGGCTTCGATGGCCTTTCCCACATTCTCTGCGGTGAGGCCGCCGGCTAGGAACCAGGGTTTTTCTCGTTTCATCCGAGAGAGCGCCGCCCAGTCGAAGGTCTTCCCGCTGCCGGGCTCGGCGGCGTCGAAAAGGTAGGCGGCGATGCGAGCGGAATCCTCCTGCGCCTGCTCTTTGGCTCCATTGTAAGCGCGGATGATGGGAAGACTGGTCTTTGTGAGGACATCCTCGGTGAGCGCGCCATGGACCTGCAGGTAGTCGAAACCGGCGGCCTCGATTTCCTGCACCTGCTCTGCCGTTGGCGATACCACCACGGCCACCTTTTTGATTTTTGGATCAGCGGCGGCCATGATTTCCTTGGCTTTTGCGATAGAAATATTTCGTTTGCTCTTGGGGAAGAAGAGCACCATGCCCATGAAAGCTACGTCTTCTCCGGAAATATAGCTGGCTTCTTTGGGATCGGTGAAGCCGCAGATTTTGATTTTTGTCATCAGGGCCACTCCTTTCTATGGCTAGCTTTTCGTAATCAGTAATTAGTGATCAGTAATCAGGACGTTTTTTGCCGTATCAGAAGCAACAGGCACGTATACTGCCATTACCAAATAGATCCTTTGACTTCGCTCGAGATGATTGCGTGGAGAAGCCATGGCGTCATCAAGCATAGTTCCTTGCCAGCATTAGCATCAAATGCGGCCTGATCACTGATCACTGATCACTAATTACTAAAGCCCCTATCTCGCCACGCCGGTGGTGATGTTGACGCGGATGGTTTCAAGAGACATACCAGTGGTATGCTCGATTTCCCGCTGAATTTTATCTCGCATGGTGTGGACGGTTTTCTTGATTTCTAGAGGCGTGCCGCTGCGAATGGATACATCGAGGTAGAGAATGAGCCCATTCATCTGGCTCTCACTTTTTTCGCTGCTGACTCTTCCGATGCGAACGCGCTTCATGTCCTTTACGGCATAGCGCACCAGGTCGGAAATGACGCGGTCTGAAAAGGAAAGTTTCCCGTAGTAGCTGAAAACCGGGCGCACCACGGAGCGCTCATTTTCTTCGCTGAATCGGCGAGGCGTTTCCTTCTTGCGGCTGCGGAAAAATTTCAAAGGATCCACCAGGTAGCCTTTGAAGTAAGGTTTCAGCTCCATGGTGGGTACAGGGATGACATGCTTGCCTTCTTTGTAACGCGCTTCATTGGCCATAAGCATTTCTTCCGGCCGGGCCACGTCTTCGATGCGGATATATTTCACCGGCATATCGATACTAAGGGCTTTGCAGATGGTCTGCACCATCCGATCCGATGTGCCCAGGATCAGCACCCGTTCGGGGTTGATTTTTTTTAGCATCTCTCGCACGTCGTCTCGCTGCTCTTTGTCCCAGAAAATCGCGCGGCGCACTGCTTTCAGGCGACTCTCTTCTCTCTTCGCTGATTTTCCTGCTACAATGCGATTGTGATAAATCAAAATCCCATCATCAATGATGCAGGACGCTTTATTTTCGTAAGCCACCACGAGGGCGCGGTCACTCTTCCCCGTCCCCGGCGGGCCGTAAAATGCAATAACTTCCATAGCTCTCCCATCCTTCGTTTTTTACTATAGTATATAGGGAAATAGGATTTTTGTCATTAGTTTGGTAATTAGTAGTCGGTAATCAGTGATCAGTGGTCGGTAATCGGTAGTCGGTGGTCGGTAGTCGGTGGTCGGTGGTCGGTAGTCGGTGGTCGACAGGTACACGGTCTGATGGTCCTCCCGAAAGCCAACCTCCACCGCTTCGCGGTTCCCCTCCTTCCAGAGGAGAGGCCACTGAAAAAGTCCTGTTTCGATGTATGGCCCTTATTTTTATGCAGGAAATCGCGTGATGAGAGGCGCTCAAGCCCGATTCTTTCGCGCGCATTTTGCATAAAAATTACCCCTATGCACGAGGAGGGGACTTTTTCAGCGGCCTATCCAGAGGAAGGAGGTTACCTAATAGCACATCACACGCCTACGGGCCCCCTCTTCCTGGAAGAAGAGTTTCGCATAAAAAAAGAGCCTTTCGGCTCTTTGCGTTTTTATCGTTCCCCTACGATTTCTACCTCTGTGGAAAGGTCAACTCCGTAGGCTTCTTTGACGCGGCGCTGCACTTCGCTGATAAGGCTCAGCATATCCGCGCATGTGGCGCGGCCGTTATTGATGAGGAAGCCCGCGTGCTTTTCGCTCACCTGGGCATCTCCCACAGCAAAGCCTTTAAGACCCAGCTCTTCCAGCATCTGTCCCACGAAATGGCCATCGGGACGCTTGAAGGTGCTGCCGGCACTTCGTTTATCCAATGGCTGCTTGGAAATACGACGCCGGTTCAGGTCGTCCATCAAGGCTTGGATGTCCTTTTGATTCCCCGGCTTCAGCTGCAAGGTGATATCTACGATGATTTCCTTACTCTGCATGAAAGGGCTATGACGATACCCATAACCTAGATCTTTGATAGGATGGATGATGAGGTCGCCTTTTTCATCACAGGTAGTGGCCGACACAATAATTTTCGCCATTTCTCCGCCATAGGCTCCCGCATTCATGTACGCCGCTCCACCGATAGATCCGGGGATACCGCTAGCAAATTCCATACCGGAAAGTCCATGAGCGAGCGCTTCCCTAGCCACGCGAACAGTAGAGACGCCACTGGTGACGCGGAGTGTATTTCCTTCGCGCTCAATGCGCTGGATCCGGCCGGTGCTGACCACGGCACCGCGAATGCCTTTGTCCCGTACCAAAAGATTCGCTCCCCCACCGACAACCAAAAGTGGCACTCCATGCTTATGGGCCATCTTAATCACAAGTCGCAGCTCTTCCACAGTTTCAGGCATCAAAAAACAATCTGCCGGCCCACCGATGCCAAAGGTGGTGTGACGGCTCATGGGTTCATTTATTTTTATCTGATTTTCCCGCAGAATACAGGAAAAAATCGAAGCGCAATGATTTTCCATACCATTTCCTTTTCTTTATGCGTAAATGACTTTATCTATTATAAATATCGTTATACCTTCCGTCAAGATTGCTCGCATCGGAGAAGGAAATAGTACACCGCAATCGGACATCTGTCAGAGCATCATCCCCCCTGCAGCCAGTCTCTTCAGAGAAGAAGGCCAATGCAGCATCACCCGCCCTTCGGGCACCCTCTTCAGAGAAGAGGGCTAAAGAGGAAAGGCTTCGCCCTCTTTGGCTCCACCACTTCACAGCGTTCCTCCTTCCAGCGAAAGGAGCTCACGGGCCAATTAAAAAACCCGCAGCGGGGGCTGCGGGTTTCGAGGGGTCAGGTTGTCAGTGATCAAAGGTGATCTTATTTCTTTTCTACCAGCTTCAGGTCTACGCCGATGTTCTTTTCTACGTTTTCGCCTTTAGCCAGCTTGAGTGCAGCGTCTACGCCGATTTCACCCATTTTGTCCGGCTGCTGAGCGATGGTAGCTGCCATGGTGCCGTCCTGAACGGCTTTAACGCCGTCATCAGTGCCGTCAAAGCCCACGATTACGAGCTGTTTGTTAGCTGCTTTGGCTGCGGAAACTGCGCCGAGAGCCATTTCGTCGTTCTGAGCGAAGATGGCTTTTACGTCGCCATTGCCCTGGAGAATGTTTTCAGCAACGGTGAGGCCCTGGCTGCGGTCGAAGTTTGCAGTCTGTTTTGCGAGGACCTTCAGCTTCTTGTCAGCGATGTTATGGAAGCCTTGGCCGCGTTCACGGGAAGCGGATGCGCCCGGGATACCTTCGAGTTCAGCTACCGGAGTGCCTTCGCCGAGTTTGGAAACGATGTATTCAGCTGCCATTTCGCCGCCTTTGATGTTGTTGGAAGCGATGTGTACAGCGACTTCACCTTTATCAGATGCACGGTCGAGGGTGATGACCGGGATCTTTGCTTTGTTAGCAGCCAGTACGGAGTTGGAAACTGCTGCGGAGTCTACCGGGTTTACCAGAAGAACGCTGATATTTCCCTGCAGAAGGTCAGCGATGTCGTTGGACTGTTTAGCCGGGTCATTCTGAGCGTCTACGATCTTGACAGCGACGCCTGCTTTTTCAGCAGCTGCTTTTACGCTGTTTGCCATAGTAACGAAGAATGGATTGTTCTGGGTGGATACAGAGAAGCCGATGGTGACTTTCTTTGCACCGGAAGCGGCAGCGGATTCTGCCTTCTTGTCGGAACCACCACAACCGGCAGCTCCAATGAGAGCTGCACCAATGAGAGCTGTCAATGCGATTTTCTTAAACAACTTAATTTCCTCCTTAGTTTTTCTTGCGATCCATAAGTACTGCAAGCAAAATAACTACCCCTTTGACAACCTGCTGATAGAAGCTGGACACGTTCAAAATGTTCAGACCATTATTCAAAGTACCGATGATGAGGGCACCGATGAGTGTGCCGGAGATGCGGCCCTTGCCGCCGGCCAGAGAGGTGCCGCCAAGTACGACGGCTGCGATAGCATCCAGTTCATATCCGGTGCCTGCGGTAGGCTGGGCACTATTCAGACGAGCGGTCAGGATAGCGCCGGCGATAGCGCACAGGCATCCTGTCAAAGCATACGCAAAAATTTTGATTCTGTCAATCTTAATACCGGAAATGTAGGAAACTTTTTCGTTGCCACCGACCGCATAGGTCTGACGACCCAGCGGGGTTTTCCGAAGGATGAAGAACAGGATGCAGAAGGCGATGAGCATCACGATAGCCGGTACCGGCACCTCCAGAAAGAAGCCCTGGCCGAAAGCGGTGAAAAGCGGATCCTCGGTGAGGCCGGAGATCGGGTTACCATTGGTGTATACCAAAGTCGCACCGCGATAGATGGTCATGGTAGCCAAGGTAGCGATGAATGGCGCTACCTTGCCGTAGGAAATAATGACGCCATTCACAGCGCCCAGGAGCGTGCCCACGAAAGCGGAGAAAAGGATAGCCAGCTCCGGATTCATACCCTGGGTGATCATGCTAGCCATCAAAGCTGAGGACAGCGCCAGGATGGAGCCGACAGACAGGTCGATGCCGCCGGTCAGGATGACGAAGGTCATGCCGAAGGCGATGAGGGCATTGATGGAAATCTGACGAGCCAGGTTCTTCAGGTTCGACGGATCGATGAAGCTATCATTCAATGCGGAAATAACAATGAACAGAAGAATCAGACCAATCAAGGGGCCCATTTCTCTGACCATATTTTTAATTTTTTCGGAATTCATGGTATTACTCTCCTCCAGTTGCCAGTGTCATAATTCTTGTCTGGGTCGCGTCTTTATGTTCGATGATGCCGGTCAGGTGGCCTTCATGGATGACCATGACACGGTCGCTCATGCCGATGACCTCCGGAAGCTCGGAGGAAACCATGATGATCGACACGCCCTGGGCTGTCAGCTCATTCATCAAGTCATAAATATCTTTCTTGGCACCGATATCGATGCCGCGGGTCGGTTCATCAAGGATGAGGAGCTTCGGATGCATGCCCACCCACTTCGCGATGACCACCTTCTGCTGGTTGCCGCCGGACAGAGCGCCCGCCGGCAGCTCGATAGACTGGGCCTTGACGCCCAGCTTATGGGACAGCACATCGGCAAAGTCGAATTCCTGCTTATCATTGATGACGCCGCCATGAGCCAGCGCATTTTCACTGGGAAGCGCGATATTTCTTTCAATGGAGAAGTCCAGGATGAGGCCTTCGGTCTTTCTGTTTTCTGTGATAAAGCCAAATCCAAGCTTGATAGCATCCAGCGGCTTTTTGATCCGGATTTCCTTGCCTTCCAGGTACAGCTTGCCTTCCTTGTGGGGATCCACACCGAAGATAGCGCGCATGATTTCCGTACGGCCGGCGCCCATGAGGCCTGCCACGCCGAGGATTTCCCCCTTCTTCACAGAGAAGGAAATATTTTCAAAGACCCCGGGCTGGGTGAAACCTTCCACGCGGAACATTTCATCGCCCGGTACATTGGTACGCGCCGGATAATATTCGCTCATCACGCGGCCTACCATGTCGCCGACGATCTGATCCATATTCGTTTCTTCTGTCGGGCGGCTGGAAATGGTCTGGCCATCTCGCATGACCGTGATGGTATCGCAGTTTGCAAAGACCTCTTCCATACGATGGGAAATATAAATGATAGAAACGCCCTTCGCCTTCAGCGCTTTCATCACTTCGAAAAGGCTGTCGGTTTCGCGCTCGGTCAAAGCCGCCGTCGGTTCGTCCATGATGACCACCTTCGCATCGAGCATGAGGCTGCGGGTGATTTCCGTCATCTGCTGCTGGCCTACCGAGCAGTCGCCGGCGATAGCGTCCAAGGGAAGGTCGATGCCGATTTCCTTGCACTTCTCTTCTGCCAAGCGGCGCATTTTCTTGAAATCGATGATGCCGAAGCATTTCTTCGGCTGGTTGGTAGGAAATAGATTTTCCAGAATGGTCAGGTTCGGCCAGATATTCAGCTCCTGATGGATGAAAGCAATGCCGTGATCCTCTGCGTCTTTATTGCTCTTGAAGGTCACTTCCTTGCCGTCCACCATGATGGTGCCTGCATCAGCCTTATGAATGCCTGTCAAAATATTCATTAATGTGGATTTGCCGGCCCCATTCTCCCCCATCAGCGCATGTACTTCGCCGGGGCGGATATGGAGATTGACGCCGCCCAAGACCTTATTGGTCCCGAAGGCTTTGCAAATCCCGATCATATTGATATCCATGTAAAACTCCTCTTAGAAGATGACGCCGGACTGGAGAATGATATTGGAGAAAGGTGTGATTTCACCGGTGCGAATTACTGCTTTGCAGTCCTTTTCCCAAGCCTTCAGCTGCTCATGATTTTCCAGCATGACCCATTCCACCTTGTCTTTCGGGAATACCTCGTGCAGCGCTTCCCACTGGGCGGGGTTCACGGTTTCTGTTTCCGGAGCAATGTAGACCTTCTCGATCTGCATGTACTTGGCCAGCTCCTTGCAGACCTCGATGAATTTCGGTTCGCCCAGGCGCAGAGCCAGGTCGATCTTCGGTGTGCCGGTCGGTACCGGGAGGCCGCAGTCGCCTACACAGATCTTATCGGTATGACCCAGGTCGGCCAAAACCTTCGCGATGTTGCTGTTTAAGATTCCTACTTTTTGCATGTCAGCATTTCCTCCACTTCTTCACGCCAAGGCATGCCGCCCTGGGCACCAATTTTTCCAACCGAAATCGCTGCTGCCGCATTGGCAAAGCGGATAGCCTCCTTCACGGAAAGCCCCTCGCAGCGGCCCACAGCGAAAGCACCATTGAAGGTATCCCCGGCGCCTGTGGTATCCACCACAGGCACGCGGAAGCCCTCCACGCGGATGACTTCGCCATCTTCTCCGTAGACCACGCCTTCGCTGCCGACAGTCATGATCACCTTGCCGGCCTGGGACGTCAGGATCGCGTCTCTATCCATGCCGTCAAACATCAAAGCGGCTTCGTGCTCGTTTGGCGTGAGATAGGTCACCTTCTCGATCCAATCCTTCGGGATATCCATGTAAGGAGCCGGATTCAGCATCACCGGCACACCGGCTTCATAGCAGCGGTCGATGATGTAGCCGATGGTATCCATGGGGATCTCATGCTGCAGCATCACCAGCTCGGAGGAGGAAATCACATCCCAATCTTTATCAATGATTTCGCGGCTTACCTTATCATTGGCGCCCTTGATGACGATGATGCTATTGTCTCCCTCAGCCAAGGTGATGTGAGCGGTACCGGTAGTCACTCCTTCGAGGACCTCCACATAGTCCGTCTTCACATGACTCTTCTCGAGAGCCTCCTTCATCAATCCGCCATACGCATCATCACCGACGCAGCCGATCATATATACATCCTGTCCCAAGCGGGCAGCGGCTACCGCCTGGTTCGCCCCCTTGCCTCCGGGAGAAACAATCAGACGATTTCCCATGACCGTTTCGCCGGCCAGTGGTCTTCTATCTGCCTCGACGGTAATGTCCATATTACAGCTGCCAATTACAGAAATATGACCCATAGTGCCTCCATTACTGTGTTTAACGTTCAATATAACTACACTATTCTAACATAAACAGTCCTAGGAAAAAAGATGGGCAGGGAATTTTTCTAACTATGGGGAGAGGGATATGGGATATGACGCACCTTCCGCTACATGACCTCCTTCCTCTGGCAGGAGAGGAAACGCGAAGCGGTGGAGGTTGGCTCAAAAGTAGTCGGTAGTCGGTAGTCGGTGGTCGGTAATCGGTTATCGGTCATCGGTTATCGGCTATCGGTTACCGGTTATCGGTTACCGGTTACCGGTTATCGGTTATCTGTTACCGGTTATCGGCTATCGGCTATCGGTTACCGGTTACCGGCTATCGGTTACCGGCTATCGGTTATCGGTTATACGGTTATCGGCCATCGGATGTCTTGCATAAAATCGGCCTACCCTTTATACTAGAAAATAAATTTATTTTTTCTATAAGGAGATGGATGTTTTGAATTTTGTTGACGCAGTGGTTGCCTTTTTGAACATCGGCATTTTCAGTACTCTGATTTGCCGCTTCACCGGAGCGAATATGGCTATGCTCGTATTTTGCTCGCTTCTCTATCTGGGCGCTGAACCGATGGAGACCGTGGGTATCATGATGACCTACCTGGTATTCATGCGACTCACCATTTACACCCAGAAGAGAAAGCTGAATTTCAAAAAGCTGCAGGTTTTCAAAGGGATGCGCGTATTTCTGCCTGTCCTTTTGATTGTTGTTTCCCTTTTCATTTATCCCTTCGCCGCTATGGCCATTTTCCTCTTCCTCTTTATGGTTGAAATCCTGGCGCAGATCAGAGCGGATATCCCGGAGGAAAAGCGACTCACCAAGTCCCAGTTGATTTCCTATATCGCTACCGGCTCGGTGCTCACTACGATTTCTATGATTGCTGTGAAATTTATCCCCGCTGACTGGTACTACATTCTTGGCGGCGCTGTGGGCCTCGCGCTGTGCGGCTTCTTCTGGTGGCTCGGCCAGGATAGAGATCGCCTCTCCGACGCCTGGGATAAGATCGTGCTTCTCTCCTTCATCCCCTTGGGGCTCTTCGGCTTCGACATGGCTGACTGGCTCGATGACATGCGCCGCAGCGTGAACCGCACCCGCATCGCTTACAATTTCCCTTTCGTTTTCCTTCCGGTTTTCTTCGTAGGCTTCTTGATGGCCAATATTCTCTACGGCGCATTCTCCCTGTCCGGTATGTGCATCGTCTTCTTCGGTGCCCTGGGACTTCGCCTCTTTGGCTACTATGAAATGTCCGGCAAAGGCAAGGCCAGCATCATCGCCATCGGCATCACGGTGCTCGGCCTCTTCCTCCTTTTCCTCACCGCGC
>CAVKMC010000056.1:0-9474 GCA_963657285.1 Agathobacter sp. | reverse complement strand
AGTAATTAGTAATCACCGACTACCGACTACTGACTACTAATTACTGATCACTAATCACTGACCCCTAATTACTATTTCAATCGAGGTCTACTTATGGATACAAAAGATAAAAACTACCACGTCACATGGAAAGGCTGGGTGTCCTTGCTTTTCCTGATCATCTGTTTCTCCGGGGTCTTCGGGAAACAGGATAATTTTCTGAAGGCCTTTGATTTCATGAATCTCATGGGCCAATTCGGCCACGCAGACGGCGCGAAGGTGGCCATGCTGGGCACCGGCGGCTTCGGCGCACGCGAGGGCTTCGCCTTTGCACTCACCATGGTGCCTATCACCATGGTGGCTTCGGGACTCATCGAGGTGTGTGAGCACTTGGGCGCTCTTCGCGCAGCGGGAAAGCTCTTCCAGCCCTTTTTGAAATTCCTCATGGGCATTCCCGGCATCACCGGGCTTGCCTTCGTTTCTAGCTTCACCAGCTCTGACATCGCCGCCTTCATGACCAAGGATCTCTATGAGGCGGGAGAAATCACCGACGACGAGCGCACCATTTTCGCGGCCTACCAATACGCCGGCTCCGGGGTGGTGAATAACACCATAGGCTCCGGCGCCGCTCTCCTTCCCATCACCATCCTTCCGGCGGGCATCATCCTGGGCATCATCATCCTGGTGAAATTCATCGGCGCGAACTTCGTGAGACTCTACCTCAAGTGGCATCATAAAAGAGCTGCGAAGGCGTCGTGAAGAGACATAAGGCGCCTCGTACCTGCTTCGTCATAGCGAGGAGCTTGGAGCCTGGAGCTTGGAGCTTTTTTAGTGTCCAGTAGACATGCTAGGGAAACGCTGATTAAATCAAAGACTCAAAATTCAAGAATGATTTTTGAAAACGGTTTTATCAGCGGTTCCCCGGACAGTGAAGCTTGGGGGCAGGCGCTTCTTACCATTGTGCCTGATGTAACTAAATGCCTAAAGACACGAACGGAGCTCCAAGCTCCGAGCTCAAAGCTATGACGAGGCAGGTATATGGCGCCTTATCCCTTGTACTATCAACTTTTCATCCCCGCCTAGTTGTGCTAAAATAGGGCAAAGTGCTATTTCTATGGCGTTATTAAGGAGGAAGATGAATGGAAGAAAAGAGAGAAGCCGCTAATTTTATCGAAGCGGAAATCAATAAAGATATTGCGAACCATGTCTATGCCAATGACAAGGTGCTGACCCGTTTCCCGCCGGAACCGAATGGGTATCTCCATATCGGTCACGTGAAGAGCATTTGCCTGAATTTCGGCCTCGGTCAGAAATATCACGGCGCGACGAATGTGCGTTTCGACGATACGAACCCGACGAAAGAAGAAGTAGAGTATGTGAATTCCATCCTGGAAGATGTGAAATGGCTCGGCTTCAAGTGGAAGGAACCGGTGCACTACGCCTCCGACTATTTCCCGGAACTTTACGAATTTGCCTGCAACCTGATTCGCAAGGGCCTCGCTTATGTAGATGACCAGACCAGCGAGGAAATTCACGATACCCGCGGCGACCTGCGTCATCCGGGCAAGGAAAGTCCTTATAGAAATAGAAGCGTTGAAGAAAATCTGAAGCTCTTCCAGGAAATGAAGGAAGGCAAGTACGCTGACGGCGAGAAGGTGCTTCGTGCGAAGATCGACATGGCCTCTCCGAATATGGTCATGAGAGACCCGGTCATTTACCGCATCCTCCATGCGTCCCACCACAGAACCGGCGATGCTTGGTGCATTTACCCGCTCTATGATTTCGCCCATCCGCTGTCCGATGCGCTGGAAGGGATCACACAGTCCATTTGCACGCTGGAATTTGAAGAACGTCGTCCGCTGTACAACTGGTGCCTCCAGGCCTATGAAGGCGAAGAAAAGCCTCACCAGATCGAATTTGCCCGCCTCAATGTGACCACCATGATCACCAGCAAGAGAAAGCTGCGCAAAATGGTAGAAGCCGGCCTCGTATCCGGCTGGGATGATCCCCGTATGCCTACCATCAGCGGCATCCGCAGAAGAGGCTACACCCCTGAGTCCCTCCGCCATTTCTGTGAGCTGGTCGGCGTGGCGAAGGCAGACAACCTGGTAGACATCGCACAGCTGGAATACTGCATCCGTGAAGACCTGAAGGCGAAAGCGCCGCGTCTCATGGTAGTGGTAGATCCGGTGAAGGTGGTGCTCACCAACTATCCGGAAGGCCAGATCGAAGAAGTGACCATCGAAAACAATCCGGAAGTACCGTCCATGGGCGACCGCAAGGTACCGTTTGGTAGAAATATTTACATCGAAAAAGAAGACTTCATGGAAACACCGATGAAGAAATTCTTCCGTATGACCCCGGGCAAGGAAGTCCGACTCAAAGGCGCTTACATCGTGAAATGCGATGAAGTAGTGAAGGATGAAAAGGGCGAAATCCAGGAAATCCACTGCACTGTAGACTTCGACACCAGAAGCGGCACCCCCGGCGCGGACCGCAAGGTGAAGGGCACCCTACACTGGGTATGCGCTGACACCGCCGTGGATGTAGAAAGCCGCCTCTATGATTATCTGATTCCGCCGGATGATGTGGATGATGGCCGCGATTTCATGGAAAAGGTGAATACCCACTCCCTGGAAGTCCTCGCCAGCAAGGCAGAGCCGGAAATCAAGAAATACAAAGTGGGCGACCGCTTCCAGTTCCTCCGCAAAGGCTATTTCATCATCGACAAGGATAGCACCGAGGATCACCTGGTATGCAACCGCATCGTAGGTCTCCGCGACACCTGGGCGAAGCTGCAGAAGAAAAACGGTTAATCGCTATGAAAAGGAAAGTATGGCAGGCTGCCCTCTTGGCACTTCTCTTGTCCTTGCCCTTGGGGAGCGACGCGGCCAATGAGCTGTCGCTTCGAGGCATCGGCCGGATGACAGTGCCGCAGCATATGACATTCCAGGAAGGCGCGCAGGAGGCGCTGCCCTTCCAAGAGGCCGGCGGCGTGAAGCGGTATTTCGTGAGAAAAGGGGCCTCCGATAGCCAGTACTACACCATGACCTATGGCACCGCGCCGGACTTCACCTATGGCTGGGCTATGTCGCAGAAATTGGGGATCCCGTACCTCTTACATATTGGCGCTATCAACGAGAAGGATGAGTCGCCGGAGGTATTGATGGACCTCATAGCAGCCTATCTCAATCAGAAATTCACAGAGGCCGGTGCAGTCTATGAAGGCAGCGCGCCGCTTGTGAAAAGCAAGGATAAGAAAAATCCCCGCTGGGAAGGCTCCTTCGTGATTTCCTATAAGGAAAAGGGAATCACCTATCACGAAGCCTATCAGGTCATTCTCCAGTGTGATGGCTACTTCACCACCTTGGGCGTCATCAACACCGATGCGGATCACAAGGAATCCACTGAGGCCGTGAAGAAAATGGTGCAGAAGCGCAAGCTCCCCGAAAAGGTCCGTCTCCTGGACCTGGCCAAGCGCGGCACCTCATTGACGGCGAGCTTGTGAATAAGGAGATGCTGATACCTGCTTCGTCATAGCTTTGAGCTAGGAGCTGGGAGCTTGGAGCTCTGATAGAGTCCAGTAAGCATGCTTGGCGGGGATGCAATGTCTCTGCCAAGCATGCCTACTGTCTCCAATAAAGCTCCAAGCTCCTAGCTCCAGGCTCCTAGCTATGACGAAGCAGGTACGCGCGTCCCGACTACCGACTACTGACCACCGACTGCTCATCTGAGCACCAAAAAGAAATTGACAAGCCGCGGTAGAATCAGTAATATAAAGAGGTAAATGCAAACCGAAAAGGGTTTGATATTGAATAGGAGGAATTGCAAATGGCAAAAGTAGCAATCGTATATTGGTCCGGTTCCGGCAACACCGAAGCTATGGCTCAGGCAGTAGAAGAAGGCGCAAAGGCAGCTGGCGCAGAAACCACACTGTCCTTCGTATCTGACACCACCGCAGCTGATGTAGCGGCTTATGATCACATCGTTCTCGGCTGCCCGGCTATGGGTAACGAAGAACTGGAAGAATACGAATTCGAACCATTCTTCGCTGAACTGCTCCCGCAGCTGAAAGGCAAGACCGTCGGCATTTTCGGCTCCTACGCTTGGAACCAGGGCGACTGGATCGAAGCTTGGAAACAGCGTTTCGATGACGAAGGCGTAGCTCTCGTAGCTGACCCGGTCAAAGCTTACAGCTATCCGGACGACGAAGCACTGGAAGCTTGCAAAGCTCTCGGCGAAGCCGTAGCAAAAGCGTAAGACAAGTTAAGAAAGAGCGTTCTCATGAGCGCTCTTTTTTTATAGGGAAACGGGAACCATCTATCCCCCCTTCCTTTGGAGAGGCCACTGAAAAAGTCCTGTTTCGATGTATGGCCCTTATTTTTATGCAGGAAATCGCGTGATGAGAGGCGCTCAAGCCCGATTCTTTCGCGCGCATTTTGCATAAAAATTACCCCTATGCACGAGGAGGGGACTTTTTCAGCGGCCTATCCTTTGGAAGGGGGCTTGCGGGGGGGCGGGTGATGCCTGCTTCCTCATAGCTAGGAGCTAGGAGCTTGGAGCTCGGCTTGCAGTAGTAGGGGCGTTTGGCGGAGGACTCAAAGGGCAAGGCGCGTTTGGGCTATTTCATCACCAGCTCGAGTGACGAGCTTACAAGCTCAAAGCTCAAAGCTCCTAGCTATGGAGAAGCAGGTATGCGTGACCACTAGGGATCCCATTTCCTGTACGAAAGAAAGAGGAGTTCATTATGGGAAATCGAGTAGCAATCATTTATTTCTCCGCTACCGGAAATACAGAGGCCATGGCCGAGGCCGTAGCGGTGGGAGCAAAGTCTGCAGGCGCTGAGGTGCTCCTGGCGCCGGTATCCGATGTGGATCCGGTGGTGATTGGAAATACCTACCACCATATCATCCTGGGCTGCTCCGCCTGGGGCGTGGAAGTGATCGAGGAGGCGCAGATGAAGCCCTTCTGTGACCGCTTGAAGCCGTACCTCAAGGGGAAAATCATGGGCATCTTCGGCTCCTGCGGCTGGAGCCGCGGGGCGTGGCTGAATTCCTGGTACAATGAGCTTCATTTCGCCGGTGCCCAATTCCCCGCCCGTCCGCTCTTGGCCTATGGCTACCCTGATGAACCATCCTTGAAGAATTGTGAAGAACTCGGCCGAAAAGTAGCCGAAGCAGAGTAGTAGAAAAGAGAGTAACTATGAATTGGGAAAATAAATTTGCCTCCGACGTGAAGGCAGTGCCCTTCTCAGGCATCCGTAAATTTTTCGACTTGGCCAGCTCCATGAAGAATGTGATTTCCTTGGGCGTCGGCGAGCCGGACTATGCAGCGCCGGACAAGGTCATTGATGCCTGCATCGAAAGCCTCAAGAGAAAGGAAACCTCCTACACCTCGAATTGGGGCATCATCGAGCTTCGCGAAGAAATCGGAAAGCTCTTCGAAAAGAGATATGGCCTCACCTACGATCCGAAGGATGAAATCATGGTAACCGTCGGCGTTTCCGAAGCCATTGGCCTTGTGATGACCACCTTCCTGAACCCGGGCGACGAAGTCCTGATCCCGGACCCGGCCTACCTGGCTTACCCGGCTTGCGTTTCCATCGCCCACGGCGTGCCGGTCCTGGTCCCCACCTATGCGGAGAATGAATTCAAGCTCACCGTCGAAGAGCTGGAAAAGAAAGTTACGCCAAAGACGAAAGCCATCCTCATCGGCTATCCGAATAACCCCACCGGCACCATCATGGACAAGGAATCGCTTCTCAAGGTGGCTGCTTTCGCGAAGGCCCATGACCTCATCGTCATTGCCGACGAAATTTATTGTGACCTTACCTACGAAGGCACCCACACCTGCTTTGCTTCCTTGCCGGACATGCAGGAACGCACCATCGTGCTGAATGGCTTCTCCAAGTCTTACGCTATGACGGGCCTTCGCATCGGCTATGTCTGCGCACCGAGAGAAGCGCTGGAGGAAATCTACAAGGTGCATCAGTATGAAATCCTCTGCGCCAGCACCACCAGCCAGTACGGCGCTCTCGAAGCCCTCCGCTCCTGCGATGACGACGTGAAGGCTATGTATGAGGAATATGCCGCGAGAAGAGAAATGATTTACCAGGGCCTCAAGGACATGGGCCTCACCGTCTTCAAGCCGAAAGGCGCCTTCTACATTTTCCCGGACATCAGCATCACCGGCCTCAGTGAAGAAGAATTCTGCGACCGCCTCTTGATGGAAGAAAAGGTAGGCGTCGTCCCGGGCACCTGCTTCGGATCCCAGGGCAAGAACCACATCCGCATCTCCTACGCCGCCAGCCGTGAAAACATCGCCGAAGCCCTGAAGCGCATGGCACGGTTTGTGGAAAAGTATAAGAAATAGTCTGAACCTTGAACCATTTATAAAAGACCGCGAAGCTCCTTCGCGGTCTTTTATCATGCATTTCCTTGACAGAAAGGCTCGCGGGACAGCATAATACGAGGGTAGGTTTGAAATTAGCTTTTGAGATTTAGCGATCAGTGATTAGTAGTTAGTGATCAGGACGCGGGTAACTGCCTTTCCTGATACCGAATGCATCTTACCAACCATCATCCGCCCTACGGGCACCTTCTTCCCGAAGAAGGTAAACGCGGCCTGACCACTAATTACTGATCACTAATCACTAACAAGGAGAACTTTATGAAAAATACATGGTATGCAGCTTTTCTTTTGACCCTGGGGCTCGGGGTCGTTCCTTTGATGGCTTCTGCAGAAGCAGTGAAGGAGCCGGTGGTGGCTGCCGCGGAGAAGGCGGAGAGCCCGAGCGCGGAAGAAAGGAAAGTGGAAGACGAAGCGAAAGCGGAAGCTACAGAAGTAAAAGAAGAAGCGAAGGCGGAAGACAAGGGTGAGTCTGAAGGCGAGAAGGACGAAGAGGCAACCGACGAGACGAAGGAAGAGAAAAAAGAAGAAAAGAAAGAAGAGAAGAAAGAGGAGCCTCTATTTCCTATCGATGGCAGAGCATTGGAAGAGGAGGATTTCGCGCTGCCTGATCTGCCCATGGGAAGCACGGTGGATGCCGTGAAGGCTTGGCATGGGGGAGCGAAGGAAATCCGCCGGGGAAGCTTGGCAGACACCTATGTATGGGATGATGTGACCGTGCGGGTGCATCCGGAGTTCTTGGACACCTATAATCATAGAGAGGATATTTCTTTGGGCGCGCTCCCGCCGTCGGGGGTGACGGCTTGGGAAATCAACGGCGGGGAGCTAGAGACTGCCCGCGGAATCCATGTGGGGAGCCGCCGGGAGAATGTGCTTCGTGCCTACGGGAGGCCTACGTCGATTTCCTGGGACGGCGAGAAGGATACCTTCTATTTCATCTATGAAAAAATTGAAGAAAATTTAACTTTTGCTATCTCCCAAGACATGGTAAAATCTATTCGTGCGTCTTTGGGGAAGACTAAGCAGACTGCTACGAAGCCGGAAGGCGAGCATCTGCCGGACGCCGATTTCTCTTTGGCCGGGCTTACCATGCATCACAATTTCAAGGACTACTCCTTCATGGAGTGGGAAAAGAAAATCACCAATCCTGATGAAGAAGTGTGGTACTACAAGGGCTATGCGGTCCGCATGACGCCGAAGGATAAGCTGATTCGCGGATTTTTCCTGACCGATGGACGGATGGTTACGCCGCGGGGTCTTGCCTTGGGCGATGCGGCTTCTACTGCGGAGCTTCTTTATGGAGCACCGGAAAAGCTGGAGCTCGATACCCGAGACGGCGCGCCGCGGACGGCTTCGATCTATTTCTCCAAAGGGGAAGAGAATGTTTTCATTATCTATCTGAAAAATAAAAAGGTAGATAGCATCGCTGTGGCGGAGAATCCGCAGCATAAAGGAAATACGCCAGCGTAGCGTGAGCGTATTGGAGAGAGTTTTTTGAGGTGGGACAGTGTACGATTATTTTTGCGCAATTATTGTTGGTATTGTAGAGGGCCTTACGGAGTATATTCCTGTATCCTCCACCGGCCATATGATTATTGTGGGCCATATGCTGGGCTTTGAAGGCACATTGGCCGATTTGTTTGACGTATTCATCCAGCTGGGGGCGATCCTTTCCGTCCTGGTGGTGTATCGCGAGAAATTCCGTTTCATCCTGAATACCCATCATTGGTTCCGTAGACGGGGCCCGTCCCTTTTGAATCTAGCCATCGCCATGTTTCCGGCATGCTTTGTGGGCCTCATTTTTCACGACTTCATTAAAAATACCCTTTTCGGGCCTATGACCGTGGTGGTAGGCCTCGTACTGGGCGGTATCTTCATGATCGTGGCGGAAAAAATGAGAAAGCATTTCTCCGTAGTGGATGTGGATAAGATCACCTGGCAGCAGGCTTTGAAAATCGGCCTCTTCCAGTGCCTCTCCCTGTGGCCCGGCTTCTCAAGAAGCGGCAGCACCATCGCCGGCAGCCTTCTCCTGGGGATTTCCAGAAAGGCAGCCGCCGACTTCACCTTCATCATGGCTGTGCCGCTCATGTTCCTGGCATGCTTCTATGATTTGCTGAAGACCATCAAGTATCTGGAATTCGGCGACTTCGGCATCCTACTGGTGGGCTTTGTCACCGCCTTCTTCGTGGCCTATGCCTCCATTCTCTGGTTCTTGAAATTCCTGAACACATCGACCTTGACCGGCTTCGCCATCTACCGCTTCCTGGTAGCCATCGTGGCGCTGATCTATTTCTGGTAAGGAAAAAAGCACCGTAGGAAATATGATTCCTGCGGTGCTTTTTTTATTTAGTAGTCAGGTCGCGCCTTCCGCATGGCGACCTCCTTCCTCCGGAAGGAGGGGGACCGCGTTAGCGGTGGAGGTTGGCTTGAAAGGTGGGGAGTGAAGGCGCGCCGCATCAATTCATATGGCGGCGCAAAGTTTTGAAATGGGAGATAGCAGGTAAGCGGCTATACGGTAAACGGCTCACAATCGTGTGGAATCGGGCCATTGTGTTAATTTTCCAAATTTGCGGCGCTTCCTAATTTGTGCGCCGCACCACCACTCCTCACTCCTAACTCCTCACTCCTAACTCCTAACTAAAATGCGAGCGCTTTTTATCTCTTCTCCTTATGCCTCACCGCGATTTCGATCTGACACCTCGACGGCTCGCCTTCTTCATTTAGGAGCTGGGTGAAGAAGATGGGCGAGGTGATGGAGAGGGAGAGGAGGCTTGCCATTTTTGCAAGGTAGGCGGCCAAGGCGGGAGATAAAGGAGCGAGGTTATGAGGGAAGATATAGGTGAGGTAGAGAGACGGAGGATAGGTGATGGGATTTTCCATTTCCTCGGCGCTCTCCGAGAGAAGTACCATGTGAAAGGCTCCGGGGCCCGTGAGGTCCTGGAGATTTTCTGTTTCCGGCATCAGGGCGAGCTGGAGATTTCTCTCAAAGAGATGGCTCCCGTAGGCGGCGATGAGGGGTGCGCTGGCAAGGCAGGCGTCCCGCAAGCTGGTGCCTGCCGGGAAGCGGGGGCTCTTCTGGGCGTAGAG
>CAVKMC010000055.1:8411-9564 GCA_963657285.1 Agathobacter sp. | reverse complement strand
TCACTCTATGGGCTTTTCCGCCTAATTTCTAAGTGGGAAAGTTGAGTTAGTAATTGGTATTTAGTGATCAGTAATCAGGCACACTTGGCTCCAGTATACAATTAGAGGCATTTTCGCTACATGTACACTAAAGCCAAATGCGTACTAATTACTAATTACTAATCACTAATCACTGACCACTGATTACTAAACCGACAGTGATGCGAAATATTCATTCGCCTTTTTCAAATCTTCTTCTGTATCAATGCCGATGTCCTGGGTGTCTACGAGGATCACGCCGATTTTATAGCCCATTTCAAGCGCGCGAAGCTGTTCCAAGGACTCGGTCTTTTCCAGCGGCGTCTGGGCCATCTTCGCATAGGCGAGGAGAAAATCTCTGCGGTACGCATAGATGCCCACGTGCTTCAGCGCCGGGACTTCGAAATCGTGGCGGGGATAGGGGATCAGAGAGCGAGAGAAATAGAGCGCTTCGCCCTTCTGGCTCACTACCACCTTCACAGCGGAGGGATCGTCGTATTCATCTTCATGAAGCGGCGTGGCTACGGTAGCCATGTCCAGCTCCGGATGGTCGATGAGATCCTGAGCCAGGCGGTCGATCACATCGGGATCGATCAATGGCTCATCGCCCTGCACATTCACGATGATGTCGTAGTCCGCTTCCTTCGCTGCCACTTCCGCCAGACGATCGGTGCCGGTGGGATGATCCTTGGAGGTCATGACTACGCGGCCGCCGAAGGATTGTACTTCCTTTTCAATATCTTCATGGTCCGTGGCTACGATGACGGTGTCAGGGATTTTGGCCTGCACCGCTCTTTCGTAGACCCTGCGAACCAGGGTCTTCCCGGCAATCAGCCGGAGCGGCTTACCGGGAAGGCGGGTGGATGCATAACGAGATGGGATGATACATGCTGTTTTCATTTTCAATTCCTCGTTTGATTTCAGAGATATGACGCGCGTTCCTGCCTCGACATAGCTAGGAGCTAGGAGCTGGGAGCTGGGAGCTCAGATAGAGACATTTAGCATGCAATTACGTTTTCGAATAGCGAGCCGTATACATCATATCTCTACCGTCCAGCGTGCCCACTGACACTAACTAAGCTCCAAGCTCCTGGCTCAAAGCTCCAAGCTATGAGAAAGCAGGTACATGCGCTTC
>CAVKMC010000055.1:0-8017 GCA_963657285.1 Agathobacter sp. | reverse complement strand
TGGGAGGATTCCAGGATGGAAATCCCCGGCGCCAATTCTTGCAGCTTTTCTTTGATTTCTTCTTTATCTGTATGATGCACCTGGTCGCTCTTGGTGAGGATAAGGAGCGAGGCACGCTTCAAAGCCGAGAGGGGCTCGCGAAGGAGACCTCTGGGAAGCGCGTGGCCGTAGCCGAAGGGATTGGTGCAATCGATTAAAATAATGTCTTTCTCTCTTTTGAGCTTCCAGTATTGGAAACCATCATCTAAGAGCAACATGTCGGCGCCAAGGGCAATGGCTTTCTTGGCAGAAGCCAGGCGATCCTTTCCTACGAAAATGGGAACGCCCGGGAGCTTCAGGGCCATCATGTAGGGCTCATCGCCCGCCATTTTCTGGGACACTTGGATTTCTTTCCCATCGCTCACCATGCCGCCTTCCTGCTCAAGTCCGCTGCGATAACCGCGGGAGAGGATGGCCGGTTTCTTCCCTGCCTTCAAAAGAAGCTGGGACAGAAGGATGATGCATGGGGTTTTGCCGGTGCCGCCGGCAGTCACATTGCCCACGCTCACCACCGGCACGGAAACGGAGACCGCCTCGGCCATGCCTTTCTTTCTTTTCTTTTCCGCTTGAGAGAGATAGAGGGATTCCAGCTTTTCCAAAAGGCCAAGTACCAAGCGGTCCATGCCCTTGGGCGAATCCTCTTTCATCAGGCCGGTCACATAGGACTCAAGACTCATGAGTGCCTCCCAGCTTTACGCCGTATTCAGAAACCAACTTCGCGAAGGCTTCGATATTTCTTTCTGTAGCGCCCTGATTTTCATGCACCACCTCGAGAGCAGCCTCGCCCATTTTCTTCATGGTTTCCGGATGATCCAAAAGATTCATCAATTCACTGGCGAAATCCGATTCATTCGGCGTCATGACGCACACGCCGCGGTCGGTCAAAAGCTCAAAGATTTCCTGGAAATTGAACATGTATGGCCCAACGATGACAGGCTTGCCATGAGCCGCAGGCTCCAGGATGTTGTGGCCGCCCACCTTCACAAAGCTGCCGCCCACAAAAACTACATCCGCCAGGCTATAGAGTCGGCCCAGCTCGCCGATGGTGTCAAGGATGACGATCTGTGCACTCTTGCCATCGTCCTCCTCGGTGCCCATCTTCGAGCGGCGAAGGACGGAGTAGCCCAAGCGTTTGATGGTAAATTTCACCGATGGTGCACGGGTGATCTCGCGGACCGCGAGGAGCAGACGAGCGTTCGGATATTTCTTCAAAATCTTGCCGAAGGTGCGGACCACGATTTCCTCTTCCCCATTGTGGGTGGAGCCGGCCACGATGATGGGGCCTCTGTCGTCGAAGCGAAATTCCTTGCGGAGCGCCTGCCGTTCCTCCTCCGATACCTCCGCATAGGTCTGGTCGTACTTCGTATTTCCTGTGATGGTCACACGCGCGGGATCAGCGCCCATGGCAACGATGCGCTCCATGTCCACCTTGGACTGCATGCAGAACTTGCGAATCTGGAACAGCATGCGGGTGGTGAAGCGCTTAATCAAGGAGTAGCGTCTCATGGAACGGCGGCTGATGCGGCCATTCATCATCATGACGGGGATCTTCTTGCGCCATGCGAGGCGAAGGAAATTCGGCCAAAGCTCTGTCTCGATCAGGATGATGGCCTTCGGATTCACGATGTCCACGATGCGTTCCGTGATGACCGGCAAATCGAAGGGGAAGAAAATATGGCCATCCGCTTCGGGGATGATGCGCTGCGCCATGCGGTGGCCCGTGGCGGTGACTACAGAGACCACCACCATTTCCTGGGGATACTTTTTCTTCAGCTCCCGGACAATGGGGCTGGCCGCTACCACCTCGCCCACCGAGGCGGCGTGCACCCAGATGGCATTGTGGTAAGCGATCTGCTGCAGCGTCGGCGTCGGCATGATGCCGGCACTCTGCTTCAAGCGGTCGTAAAAGCCTTCTTCAAAGACAAGGCGGTAAATTAAAATCGGTATCTGTAGTATCCAGTAGGCTACCAGACATATGTTGTAAATCCAGTACAAATTGGTTCTCCTTTTTGGTAGAGGGGATTAGGGAAACGCATCTACCTGCTTTGTCATAGCTTTGAGCTCGGAGCTTGGAGCTTGGAGCTCGGCTAGATAAACAAAGAGCTAAATGCGAAGTGACTCCCGCGAAGCACGCCATTGGGGCTTACAGAGCTCCTAGCTCCTAGCTCCAGGCTCCTAGCTATGACGAAGCAGGTAAGTAAATTTCATGACTCCGACTCTGCTTTCTGTGCGGACATGGTGTAGAGCTCGTAGTAGAGGCCGCCCTTGGCCATGAGTTCGTCGTGGGTGCCTTTTTCAGCGATGACGCCGTGGTTCAGGACGAGGATGACATCAGCATTTTTGATGGTCGAGAGACGGTGAGCGATAACGAAGGAGGTACGGCCCACCATGAGCTTATCGAGAGCGTCCTGTACGATCTTTTCGCTTTCGGTGTCGAGCGCCGAGGTGGCTTCGTC
The DNA here is from genome assembly GCA_963657285.1 of Agathobacter sp. GTDB lineage: Bacteria > Bacillota > Negativicutes > Veillonellales > Dialisteraceae > Dialister. The sequence goes on along the minus strand of CAVKMC010000055.1, from coordinate 5,522 downwards.
GAGGATCAGGATCTTCGGATCCTTCAGGATGGCACGGGCGATGGCGATGCGCTGGCGCTGGCCGCCGGAGAGTACGAGACCCCGGTCGCCGACCTTGGTATCAATGCCGTGAGGCAGCTCTTTGATGAATTTCTCTGCATTTGCTGCGCGGATGGCTGCCCATACTTCTTCGTCAGTAGCATCCAAGCGGCCGTAGAGCACATTTTCTTTGATGGTGGTATTGAAGAGGAGCGTATCCTGGGGCACCATGCCGATGTTGTCACGGAGGGAGCCTACGGTCACATCTCTAATGTCTTTGCCGTCGATAAAAATCGCGCCGCCGGTGACATCATAGAAACGCGGGAGCAGGTTCGCGATGGTGGTCTTTCCGGCGCCGGAGGGGCCTACCACAGCGATGGTCTGGCCTGGCTCAGCAACGAAGTCCAAATCCGTGAGCACCGGATTTTCCGGTTCATAGGAGAAGGCCACATGGCACACTTCTACCTTGCCGGATTTCACCTGGAGAGGCTGGGCATTTTCCTTGTCCTGCACCTCCGGCTCTTCGTCCAAAATGGCAAAGACGCGATCTGCAGCAGCCAAGGATTTCTGAATATTGCCGAAGCCTTCTGCCAGGCGGCGGGTCGGGTTCGCCAGGTTGATGGCGTAAATCAGGAAGGCCATGAGCTCGCCGGTGGTCATCACATTATCGATGACAGACACACCGCCGTACCAAATGATGGCGCACACAGCGATGGCCGAAAGGAATTCCACGAAAGGCGTCATCTGGCTCTGCTGACGAATGGAGCGGACAGTGGCCTTGAAGCTCTGGCGGTTGATTTCATAGAAACGCTTTTCTTCGTAGTCGCCACGGTTGAAGCTTCGGACGATGCGGACAGCCTGGATGGTTTCCTGGAGAATCGAGGTCACATCAGCCAGGCGCTCCTGCACATCCCGACCGCTGGAGTGAAGCTTGCGGCCGAAGAATTTAATGGTATAGGAAACGATAGGCACAATGAGAAGGCACAGGGCTGTCAGCTTCCACTGGAGATAAATCATGGCGGCAAAGGAGCCGATGAAAATCATACTTTCCTGTACCATGAGAATGAAATTATCCACGATGGCGGTCTGCAGCGCCGCGATGTCATTGGTGAGATTACTCATGATCTCCCCGGTGCGACGACGGTCGTAGTAGGAAATCGAAAGCTTCTGCAGATGGTGGTACAGCGTATTTCGAAGGTCCGTGATGACTGCCTGGCCGATGTAGCCCATGAGGTACCGATGGCCGAAGGTGCTGATGGCACGAATGAAGAAGGTGAAGATGATGGCTGCAATGATGAGATACAGCATCTGCAGGTCTCGATTCTCCAGCACCTTATCAATCACGTCACGGATGATCCAAGGCACGATAAGGTTGGACACCGATACCAGGATCATCATGATCACGGAAATGCCGAGCAGCTTCTTGTAAGGCAAAAGGTATTTCAAAAGCCTTTTGTAGCTGCCTAATTTGCTTTGTTTTTTACTCATTCTGTTCTCCAATATATGAAAGAGGTTTTATAGTCGAGACGCGTTTAGCTGCTTCGTCATAGCTTTGAGCTAGGAGCTTGGAGCTTGTAAGCGCGCCACTTGCGCCGCAAAAGGATACTTGCAGGTGAGGGCTTCCTTCTTTTAGCGTCCCATGAGGAGCTTACCAGCTCCAAGCTCCTAGCTCCTAGCTCCTAGCTATGTCGAAGCAGGTATACCACTCCCCCTTAATCTTCCTACTTCTCCCCTGTTTGTATAATCAATTCTGCCACGCGGCGGACGGCGCCGCCTCCTCCTAGAGCCTGCCTGACTTCCTTGAGGGCTTCTACATTTTTCTCTCTCGCCGCGGGATCGGTGATCCAGGGAATGACGATAGAGGAAATATTGTCCGCTGTCACTTTGTCTTGTAAAAGCTCCGGGGTCACTTCCTTATCGAGAAGCAAATTCGGAAGACCGGCGTATTTTACGTGCACCAGGAGCTTGGCCAGCTGCCAGGTAATAGGCGAGAGGCGATAGACCAGGACCGTGGGGAGCTCCATGAGCGCTGTCTCCAGGGTCGCGGTGCCGGAGGAGGCCACGCAGGCATCGCAGATCTGCATCAGGTCGTACTGCTTGCCCTCGGTGATTTCGATGGGAAGCTTTGTATTTCCAATGATGGATTTCAAAAAATCCAAAGGAATGGTGGACGCCCTAGGAATGAAGAATTGGCAATCCGTTTCCGCGGCCATTTTCTCCGCCCCTTGCAGCATCACAGGGAGAAGTCCCTGCACTTCATTCTTGCGGCTTCCCGGCATGAGGAGGATGCGCTTCTTATTTCTATCACCGTGGAAATAGTCCATGGCCTCGTCGAAGCTCATGGAAGGCTTCACGGTGTCCGCCAGTGGATGGCCCACGAAATTCACATTCGCTCCGGCCTTGCGATAGGCATCGGCTTCGAAAGGAAATATGGACGCCACTGCCTTGACATCACGAACGATGTTCTTCGCCCGGCCTTTGTTCCAAGCCCAAATGGTGGGCGCGATGTAGTAGACCACCGGGATGCCCAGCTCTTTGGCCATGTGGGCGATTTTCATATTGAAACCGGGGTAGTCGATGCATACCAGGACGTCAGGCTTTTCCTTCAGCATGGCTTCCTTGAGCAGGTCGCGCAGCTTAAAGAAGAGCGGTAGGTGCTTCAACACTTCCACCACGCCGATGATGCCCAGATTTTCTATATCGTAAATGATGCGGACACCGCTCTTTCGCATGTCCTCACCGCCCATGCCGAAAATTTCTATTTCCGGATGGAGCCTTTTAATTTCTGCTGCTACGGCGCCGCCATGCATATCGCCTGACGCTTCGCCGGCAGACATCATAATTTTCATAGGTTATCCTCAAGCCTTACCTTCGACGGCCAAGATGACGATGCCCTTCTTCTCCGCCTCGGCTAAGACCTTTTCTTTTTCTGCAAATAACGTATGGTAGGCTTCGATGGCCAGCACCTTGCAGCCGCTTTCCTCCATGGACTGCAGCGTGGTGAGCCCTACCGCCGGCATGTCGAAGCGATTGTCCTGCTGGGGCTTCGCAGTCTTCACCACCACCGCGCCGCCGCGGGCGAGTGCGCCGCCGCGCTTGATGCAGGCGTCGGTGCCTTCGATGGCTTCCACCGCCATGACGGCCTGACCCTTCACTACCACCGTCTGGCCCAAGTCAATGGCGCCGATGGCCTTCGCCGTTTCGAAGCCAAAAATCACGTCCGCCATCTCGTCCTTCGTGGGCTGCTTCTTGGTGAAGACCTGAGGCCCCGGCATGAGCGGCTTCAGATATTTCGTCTGGTCCAAAACGGAAATCCCATCCTTCGCCAGCTCATCCACGATGGCCAGCGTGATGGTGTCGTCTTTAAAATCCATTTTGCGAAGCTTATTCAAAAGCTTCAGCGCCCGGAGATCCGGGAGCGTGTGAGACTTGTAAAGCCACTCCTTGGTGACCTTACCGATCATGGTCACTTCCTTGACTTCTTCTTTCACCAAAGTCTTGATGACCTTATCTAATTTAAAGGCGCTGATGTCATAATACACATCAGCGATTTCAGAAAGCTTCGGCTCGATGCCCGGCGTGACGGCGATGCACACCACGCGGTATCCCTGGGACTTCACCGCTTCGATGAACTCCACCGGAAGCGTCCCGATGCCGGCTAATAATCCAATAGTTTCCATAATGACCTCCAAGGCGTCATAATTCATTTTATTGTACCATTTTTCGCCCTTGCACGCATTATGAATTTGGAAAAAGAATAAGGCGCATTTGACTGCTTCCCCATAGCTTTGAGCTATGAGCTTGGAGCTCGGAGCTCGGCCGGTGGCAGTAGGCGTGCCATGCAGGAGACATAAAGCCCTCGCGGTTATACACTTGCTTCACGAATCTACCGAGAAGAATGTCTACTGACTCCAGTAAAGCTCCAAGCTCCAAGCTGAAAGCTCAAAGCTATGAGGGAGCAGGTACTCACGCCTCATTCCCGCAAAACAAAAAAGACCGCGAACTCAATCGCGATCTCTTTTTCAAAATCAGTCTTCGTGTGGCACCATGTCTTCTGCTTTCAGCGTGCCGGACTTGCGGCGCTCTGCGTATTCCGCCGTGGCGGTGAAGAGGACGTCGGTGGAGCTATTGAGAGCGGTCTCGCAAGCGTCTTCCAGGACGGAGATGATGAAGCCTACGCCTACCACCTGCATGGAGATGTCATTGGAAATACCAAAGGACGCGCAGGCCACCGGGATGAGGAGAAGCGAGCCGCCGGCCACGCCGGAGGCACCGCAAGCGCCTACGGTAGAGACGATGCAGAGGAGGAGCGCCGTCGGGAGATCCACCTCGATGCCCAGGGTATTCGCAGCGGCCAATGCCAGGACGGAAATGGTAATGGCTGCGCCGGACATATTGATCGTCGCGCCAAGGGGAATGGAAATGGTGAAAATATCCGGGTTCAGGCCCAAGCGTTTGCAAAGAGAAAGGTTCACCGGGATGTTTGCGGCAGAGCTTCGAGTGAAGAATGCATAGACGCCGCTTTCACGAATGGTGGTGAGGATCAGCGGAAATGGATTCATGTGGATGCGGCTGAATACGATGAGAGGATTCATCACCAGTGCCACCAAGAAGTAGGAGCCGATGAGGACGCCCAGGAGCTGCACGTAGCCGATTAAGGCTTCGATGCCGGCGGTGCCTACGGAGTCAGCCACGAGGCCCATGATGCCCAGCGGCGCGAAGTGGATGACCCAGGTCACCACCTTGGTGACAGTCTTCGCTACGTCATCGAGCCAAGCCTTCGTGGTGCCGGTGGCGATATTTTTCATAGCCAGGCCAATGATGATCGCCCAGCCCAGGATGCCGATGTAGTTGGCGGAGAGCAGCGCGTTCACCGGATTATCCACCACGTTCAGGATCAGATTGTGAAGCACGGAAATAATATCGCTAGGCGGCGCCAGCTTCGTATCCGCAGCCACCTGCAGATGCAGCGTGGTAGGAAACAGGAAGGACATGGCTACGCCTACGAGGGACGCACAGAAGGTGGCCATCATGTACAAGAAAATGATCGGCTTCATGGTGCCGCTATTTCCTGCCTTCTTCTGAGCCATGGCGTTCATGACCAGGAAGAATACCAGAATCGGCGCTACGCCCTTCAGCGCTTTGACGAAAAGATCCCCGAAAATTTTGACAAACGGAATGGCCGGCGGGAAGCAAACGGCGATGAGGATGCCGAAGACCAAGCCCACCATGATTTGTTTGATCAGTGCCACGCTAGCGAGCGTACGCTGGATCCGACTAAACACAATAATTTCCTCCTCTATATAAAAAATGCATGTCACGATACTTTTTAGTATACGCTCTCGGGGAGGTTGTTGCAAGGTGGGGGGATTCGTAGTCGGTAGTCGGTGGTCGGGCGCGTTTGACTGCATCGCCATAGCTAGGAGCTCGGAGCTTGGAGCTTGGAGCTCGGGTAGAGACAGTAGCCATGCTCTACGATAGAGACATTGCGTCCCCACAGACAT